>JAHDGN010000073.1 GCA_020627645.1 Akkermansiaceae bacterium | reverse complement strand
CAAACGGGAACATCCCTCAAAAAACACAGGACGCCATTGTCAAAACCGCCTCGAAAATTCCCGAAATCGGACACACCTTCAAAAGCATCCCCAACGAGAAATTCACTGCCACCCTGCAGGAATCTCCCGACCTTCAACTTGCTGCCATGACTCTCAAACGCAGCAATTTCTCGCTCGCCAAATCACTCGAACCCGTCGCCGGATCATTTATCTCCCAGAAAATTTTCGGACTCGGTGTTCTCGGCATGGCCCTCTCGACCATCATCATTCTCATGATGATGAACGGCATTGCATTTCAGGAAGCCTTCTCAAAAACCCCAACCATCGTCCCAGGCGAACCCAGCCCGCTCCCGAACAATAAAAAACTCTACCTCATCGGATGCCTCGTCTCAGGAATTGCAGGAGCCATCGGCCCCTTCATCTGGGGAACCCCAAATGCCTCCGCAGCCCTCGTCACCCCCACTTCCACAATTGGCGCCACTCTACTCCCCATCGCCTACTTCACCTTCATCCTCATGATGAACTCAAAACGGATCCTTGGAGACAAAAGACCAAAGGGCACCGCCCGAATCCTCTGGAACCTCGCCATGATCATCTCGGCAAGCATCGCCACCTTCGGATCAGTCTGGGCCCTTCTCGGAAAAAAGATCGGCAGTTTCCCAGTCGGAAAGGTCGGTATCGCCTTCCTCATCCTCCTCTTTGTCATCGGAACCTTCTCCTTCATCAAAAAAGAAAAAGATGCCTAGCCCCAAGAGCCCTTATCACCCTCCCACGGATTCCGGCCTACCGGGATCCGACTTCATTCCCTATGAATGGTGGACCACCAAGCGCCTCGTCTTCCTCTTCTTCCTCCCTCCGGCCATCCTCTTCATCTCTCTTCTCCTCCGAGCCGCTCTCTCAACGACCAATACTCAACTAGGATACCTCATCTGCTGGTCCCTTGCCGGACTTTCCATGCTATCAGTTTCCATCCTCTGTGCCCGAATCAACCAGCTCAGACAAGCCGCCGGAACAGGAAACCTCTTCTTAATGACCCTCGTCTACCTCATTGCTGAAATCCTTGCCTGCTTTGTCGTCCTTGCCATCTTCTTCGTATACAACTTCCGCATCGCCTGATTTTCGCATCGCCCACTGAAACGCCCTCCGCTTCACTATCAACATGACCGACGGATACGAACTCCCCTGCTCCCCTCTCGATCAACTCGAAGGGCTCCCCTACTTTCCCAGACTCTGCGATAAAATTCGCAAACAAGATGCCGGAACCCTCCACCCAGACTACCATACCAATCTCGGACTAGGGATGGACCTATGGACCTGCCAATTCCTCGGCGTTGAATACAACGACCTCAAAGCCCAGATCCTTGCCGGAGCAACCGACACCGACGCCCTCCACTGGGCAAAACACCATGGCCTGACTCGACCTGAACATGAGAAAGCTTGGTTCCTCGCCTACCTCAACACCCGAGGGTTTCGGGACGACCTATCCGAACGACTCGAACAACGAAAAAAAGAAGACCCAAAAACAGACCGCCCAGAAATCCTCACCTTCATCGACTACATTCAAGCCGATGAAGATCGACCTCTCTAATCCAATTTTTTCTGAATCCATGAACTCTTTCCACTACCAAGATCCCTTTCCTCTCGGCCAAAGCTCAACCGAATACGAAAAAATCACCTCTGACTTCGTCTCAATCGAAAAACTTGGTGACCGCGAAATCCTAAAAGTTGATCCCGCGGGCCTCTCCCTACTGGCAAACGAAGCAATTAAAGCCGTCTCCTTCAAGCTTCGCACCTCACACCTCCAACAGGTCGCCTCGATTCTTGAGGATCCTGAAGCCACCGAAAACGATCGCATGGTCGCTCTCATGCTTCTCAAAAACGCTGAAATCGCCGCTCACGGCATCCTCCCCGGTTGCCAAGATACTGGCACCGCTATCGTCATGGGCAAAAAAGGCGAAAACGTTTTCACAGGATCAGACGATTGCGAATCTCTCTCTGCCGGGATTCACAAAACATACCAAGAAGAACACCTTCGCTACTCACAGGTCTCGCCGCTATCAATGTACGACGAGACCAACACAAAAACAAACCTCCCCGCTCAGATTGACCTCTTCGCCACCACAGGATCCGAATACAACTTTCTTTTCATGACAAAAGGAGGCGGCTCCGCCAATAAAACCTTCCTCTACCAACAAACCAAAGCCCTCCTCAACCCAGACCGCCTCGTAGAATTCTGCATCGAAAAAATGCGCACCATCGGCACCTCGGCATGCCCCCCCTATCATCTCGCCTTCGTCATCGGCGGAACTTCGGCCGAAACCTGCCTCAAAACCGTCAAACTTGCCTCCGCTCGATATCTCGACGACCTCCCAACTTCCGGAAACGAACACGGACAGGCTTTCCGCGACCTTGAACTCGAAGCCAAGCTGCTCGAAGCAACTCGAAAAATTGGCATCGGCGCCCAATTTGGAGGAAAATACTTCGCCCACGACGTCAGAGTCATTCGCCTACCTCGCCACGGAGCATCCTGCCCCGTTGGCCTCGGCGTCTCGTGTTCAGCCGACAGGCAAGCAAAGGCCAAGATCACCAAAGACGGAATCTTCCTCGAAAAACTCGAATCAAACCCCGGAAGATTCATTCCCGAAAAATATCGAGACTGGAAATTTAAAGGCGTCGAAATCGACCTCGATCAAGGGATGGAGTCAACTCTAGAGACCCTCACAAAATACCCTGTTACTACCGCTGTCTCACTATCCGGAACAATCATCGTTGCTCGAGATATTGCCCACGCAAAACTCAAAGAAATTCTCGAAGCCAAGGGCGAATTCCCAGATTATTTTAAGAAATACCCCGTCTACTATGCCGGCCCCGCCAAAACCCCCGAAGGCATGCCCTCAGGATCCTTCGGCCCCACAACAGCTGGCCGCATGGATCCCTATGTCGATCTCTTCCAAGCAAACGGAGCATCAATGGTGATGCTCGCCAAAGGCAACCGCTCCCAAATGGTCACCGACGCCTGCAAACAACACGGAGGCTTCTATCTAGGCTCAGCAGGTGGACCAGCAGCCTTACTCGCCAAAGAGCACATCAAATCTCAGGAAGTCGTAGACTTCCCCGAGCTAGGGATGGAAGCAGTCTGGAAAATTCAGGTCGAAAACTTTCCAGCCTTCATTCTCGTCGACGATAAAGGCAACGACTTCTTTGCCCAAATTAACAACTGCCCAACGAGGTAGTCGCAAATTCTACTTATTTCGGCGAGCTTCCTTAAAAGACTGCACACACTGAAACAAAAAGATCCCACAAATCAGAGCCATCGCCCCAAGAGAGAATAGAGTAAGGGTCGCGCCCCCTCCCTTCGAAAGGCTCATCGCCAACTTTCCAACCGCTGCTAAAAAACCTATAAGTCCAAGAACAGCCGCAACATGCATCCCCATTTTCAGCTTGTCCGGATTGCTGGCAATTCTCGAAAACAAGTAAATCGGCACCCCCACAAATGCCGGAATTAATGCAGTCCAACTCGCCATTCCACTTCCCAAATATCCTCCCACAGCGACCAAGAGTAACAAAAATCCGGCAATCATTCCCTTCACAGGCATATTGTTCATGTCGCTAAACTGATCGCCTTCTCCATTTTTTCAAGTCACCACACAAAAAAACTCCCGTCTCAACTGCCCCATTCAGCTTTGCCGACACCCGTCCACAAAAAACCCCCGGCTTGATCACTCAAGCCAGGGGTGAAATTCTCTAAAGTAAATCTGGCTGTTACTCTCCAGACGCCTCAGAAACTGCCTTAACGGGCTCAGCTCCTTCAACTCCTTCAGCTCCAGTTGGGGTCTCCTCGACAACGATCGGTGCAGGCTCCTCAACAGTCATCTCAAAGTCGGAATTCTTGTGCGTCGGGAAACCAGTTCCGGCAGGAATCAAATGCCCCAGAATCACGTTCTCCTTGAATCCACGAAGATAATCAACTTTTCCAAGAGTCGCAGCATCCGTCAAAACACGCGTCGTGTCCTGGAAAGAAGCCGCCGAAATAAATGACTCAGTCTCAATCGAAGCCTTCGTAATCCCAAGCAGAACCGGCTCAGCTTCAGCAGGCTTACCACCCTCAGCAGATACCCTAGCATTCTCTTTATTGAATGTGGTCTTCTCGACCTGATCCCCCCAGAGGAACTCGGTATCACCTGGCTCGGTAATCTTCACCTTACGAAGCATCTGACGAATGATGATCTCAATGTGCTTGTCATTAATTTCCACACCCTGAGAACGATAAACCGTCTGAACTTCATTATTGAGGTGCTCCTGCAACGCCTGAGGTCCACAAGCTTCCAAAAGATCCTCTGGAGCCACCGGCCCTTCAGTCATCTGGTCGCCTCGAACCACCATATCACCTTCACCGACGATCATATGCTTACCCATCGGGATCAAATGATCCGCAGTCTCTCCAGACTCAGGATGAGTCACGATGACTTTACGCTTCCCACGAACGGTTCCACCAAACGAAATCTCTCCGTCAAGCTTAGCGATCACACAAGCATCCTTTGGACGACGTGCTTCAAACAATTCCGCCACTCGAGGAAGACCACCCGTAATATCACCAGTCTTAGCCACCTTACGAGGAGTTCGAGCAAGCTGAACACCTGCAGCAATCTTTGTCTTCTCTTTTACCGACAAGTGAGCACCAACCGGGATTGAATAACTATGCAGCACATCTCCAGACTTTGGATCCGTAATCAAAATTTGCGGATGCAAATCCTCCTTGTGCTCAGTCACGGTCATCCCCTTCTTACCAGTCGCCTTATCGGTCTCGGCCTGAATCGTAATTCCAGTGATCATGTCACGGAACTCAACCTGACCTCCAGACTCGGCAATAATGGGCACTGAGTGAGGATCCCAAGTCAAAATCGTCTGACCCTTCTTCACATCTCCTCCATCAGCGACTGAAATCACCGAACCGATCACAACATTGTATGACTCCAGCTCAAGGCCGTCTTTGTCACGAACCAGCAATGATCCATTCTTATTCAGAACTACGAAGTTACCGTCAACATCTTCAACCACCCTAAGGTCCTTATAGTATGCAACCCCCTTGTTTTTGGATTTCACCTCAGGCTGCTTAGTGGCACCAAATGCAACACCACCAGAGTGGAAGGTCCGCATCGTCAACTGAGTTCCCGGCTCACCAATAGACTGTGCCGCGATGATACCAACGGCCTCACCAATCTTACCAAGCTTTCCAGTTGCCAAGTTCAATCCATAACAAGCCTGACAACATCCACGCTCAGCCTCACAAGTCAGTGGGCTCCGAATCTTCAAGCGCTCGTGACCAATCGTCTCAATCGCCTCAGAAGTAGCCTCATCAATCAATTGCCCTATCTTAACGACAGACTCGCCAGTGACCGGATCTTTAATCGATTCACATGATGTCCGACCATAGATCCGAGACTGCAATGACGCAGCTTCCTCATCACCTGAGTAAATCGCGTGAACCGTGATACCTTTCGACGTTCCACAGTCCGGCTCCGTGAGAATGACGTCCTGAGACACATCAACCAACTTCCTCGTCATATACCCCGAGTCAGCAGTTTTAAGCGCTGTATCAGCGAGTCCCTTACGCGCACCGTGAGTCGAAATGAAGTATTCCAACACCGACAAACCTTCACGGAAATTCGAAGTAATCGGGCGCTCGATAATCTCACCAGACGGCTTAGCCATCAACCCTCGCATACCCGAGAGCTGCTTAATCTGGTTCTTATTACCCCGAGCACCTGAGTCAACCATCATAAAGAGTGGGTTCGCCTTCGGCTTACCATCATTGAACTCCAACTTACGATAGAGAGCATTCGCAATGTTGTCTCCAGCTCGTGTCCAAATATCAACAACCTTAGCGTATCTTTCACCATTGGTAATGACACCATTGCGATACTGCTTATTGACCGTCTCAACATCAGCATACGCTTTCTTAAGCTCTTCCGGCTTCTCTTCAGGAATCACCATATCGACAATCCCGATCGAACAACCAGAACGCGAAGCCTCTTTGAAGCCAAGCTCTTTGAGGAGATCCATCGTCTTCACCGTCTCCTTAGGTCCAGCTGCCTGATAACAACGCCAAATAATGTTGCCCAACTGTGACTTACCAACGGCTGAGTTAAAGAAACCAACACCATCTGGCCAGATTTCATTAAACCTGACCCGGCCAGGAGTTGTCTCAATAATCTTCGCCTCCTTGTCACCAAAGACCGTGTCCTTGCCGTAATCCGGATTACGCATCCGGATCCACTGATGATAGTCCAACTTGCGATTCGCAATCGCAAACTCAACCTCAACCGTGTTCTCGAACAATGGTAAATGCTCCTGCTTTTCCACCTCTTTCGCACTACGAACCTTCGCCCAAGTGAGATAGTAAGTTCCCAAAATAATATCCTGAGAAGGCGTAATAATCGGACGCCCTGAAGCAGGGGAGAAAATGTTGTTCGTCGCCAACATCAATTGACGTGCTTCCATTTGGGCCTCCACAGAAAGAGGCACGTGCACCGCCATCTGATCACCATCAAAGTCCGCGTTATAAGCACTACAAGTCAATGGATGCAATCGAATCGCCGATCCCTCAATCAAGACAGGCTCAAACGCCTGAATCGAAAGACGGTGCAAAGTCGGAGCACGGTTCAACATCACCGGATGCCCCTTGGTAACCTCCGCAAGAATATCCCAAACCTCAGTTGTCTTACGGTCGATCATCTTCTTTGCTGATCGAACAGTATGACAGTAACCTAATTCCTTCAGGCGTCTGATGATGAACGGCTCAAAGAGAGTCAGAGCCATCTTCTTCGGCAAACCACACTGATTGAGCTTAAGCTCAGGGCCAATCACAATCACCGAACGACCCGAGTAATCAACACGCTTACCAAGAAGGTTCTGACGGAAACGACCGCCCTTCCCTTTCAGCATGTCCGAAAGAGATTTTAGCGCGCGATTCCCCGCACCCGTAACCGCACGACCGTGACGACCATTGTCAAACAAGGCATCCACAGCTTCCTGCAACATCCTCTTCTCATTTCGAATGATCACCTCCGGAGTCTTCAGCTGCATCAAATTGCGCAGACGGTTGTTCCGGTTGATCACACGACGATACAAATCATTCAGATCAGAAGTAGCAAATCGACCACCCTCCAATGGCACCAACGGACGAAGGTCTGGTGGAATCACTGGAAGAACCGTCATAATCATCCACTCAGGACGTGAATTCGAAGTCAGAAAACCTCGAGCAAGTTTCAAACGCTTGGCCAACTTCTTTCGGTTCTGCTTCGAGCGAGTCGACTCCATCGCCTCCTCAAGCTCTACAATCAACTCCTCAAGATTCACTTGAGAAAGGAGATCACGAATCGCCTCAGCCCCCATACCAGCACGGAACGACTCTTCGCCATAGTCTTCTTCCGCATCCCTCAACTCACCTTCGGTCAACAGTTGTCCGCGCTCCAAAGCAGTCTTACCTGGCTCAGTCACCAAGTAATCTTCATAATAAATCACGCGCTCCAATTCACGCGCGGTCATATCCAGAACAAGACCTATGCGAGAAGGCATACACTTGTAGAACCAAATATGAGAGACAGGAACAGCAAGGTCAATATGCCCCATACGCTCACGACGGACACGACTCAAAGTCACCTCCACACCGCATCGATCACAGATCGTCCCCTTATGCTTGATTCTCTTGTATTTTCCACAGGCACATTCCCAGTCCCGTGTCGGACCGAAAATACGCTCACAGAACAAACCACCCTTTTCAGGCTTAAATGTCCGGTAGTTAATCGTCTCAGGATTGAGAACCTCACCTTGAGACCAACTGTGAATCGTCTCAGGATTAGCCACTGTAATGGCCACCTGATCAAATGGCTCAGGTTTCTGATCAACCCCGTATAATTCGCGAAGATTAGTTTCAACACTCATGGTAGTATCGTTTTTAGCTTGGTTTAGTTGTGTTGATTAAAGAGTGAGATCATCAAGAGAGAACTCCTCGCTGTCAGTAGCTCCACGCTCAGACCCAGCTCGACCAGGTCGAACATCAAGGCCAAGCGACTGCATTTCCTTAATAAGAACATTGAAACTCTCGGGAGTCCCAGCTTCGAGCTGATTATCCCCTTTCACAATGGCCTCGTAGATTCTTGTCCGCCCCTGCACATCATCTGACTTAACCGTCAGAAGCTCCTGCAAGGTATAAGCCGCTCCATAAGCCTCGAGCGCCCACACCTCCATCTCACCGAAACGTTGGCCACCATACTGAGCCTTACCACCCAGCGGCTGCTGTGTCACAAGCGAATACGGTCCGACCGCACGAGCGTGAATCTTGTCTGCAACCAAGTGGCCCAATTTCAACATGTAGATGATTCCAACCACAACAGGCTGATGGATTGCTTCACCAGTCCGACCGTCAAACAACGTCGACTTACCAGCAACCGATCCATCCTGACCATCGCCGATCCAGGTGAATCCATCGACCTTCTTAGCCTCGGACATGAACTCCCAAATCTTTTCCTCAGGAATACCATCGAAAATTGGAGTCGCGACCTTAAATCCTAATGCTTTGGCAGCCACCCCTAGGTGCGTTTCCAAAACCTGCCCCACATTCATTCGAGAAGGAACACCAAGAGGATTCAAACAAATATCCACCGGAGTTCCGTCGGACAAGTATGGCATATCCTCCTCAGGGACAAGAACAGCGACAACCCCCTTGTTTCCATGACGACCAGCCATTTTATCACCGACACTCAGTTTCCGCTTAGCCGCAACAAAGACCTTCACTTCCTTCACCACACCAGGATCGATCTCATCACCACTCTCAATCTGATCGAGTCGACGCTCACGGTCGCCATCAAGCTCGGCAAATCGGCCTTCGAAACTTGAAATAATCTCAAGAATCTTGTTCCGAATCGGAGAAGGATCAATTTCGATATGATCATAGACCGACGCCAACTTTCTCAACAAAGTCTTCGTGATCTTACGATTAGCAGGAATAATGATCTCACCCGATTGAGCATTCACCACATCAAGCGGAATTTTTTCCCCAAGTAAGATATCAGACAACTTTTCAGTGAGCTGATCAGTCAACTGATCTTTCTTCTCTTTATAGTCATCGTTGATTTTCTTGAGCTGCTTTTTCAGCTTCGCCGGATCTCCCTCCAACTCCTTACGACGAGCCATTCCATGAGTCGCGATTCGAATATCCTGAACGATGCCAGTGCAACCTGAAGGAACCCGCAATGACGTATCCTTAACATCAGCCGCTTTCTCACCGAAGATCGCACGCAAGAGGCGCTCCTCCGGGGCAAGTTCGGTTTCAGACTTCGGTGTAATCTTTCCAACCAGGATATCTCCAGGCTTCACCTCCGCACCAATTCTTACGATCCCGTCATGATCGAGATGCTTAAGAGCCTCTTCACCGACGTTAGGAATGTCTCTGGTGATTTCCTCCGGTCCCAATTTGGTATCCCGAGCAGCACACTCAAACTCGCTAATGTGAATCGAGGTGTAGACATCGTCTTTCACCAATCGCTCAGAAATCACAATCGCATCCTCAAAGTTATAACCATTCCATGGCATGAAGGCCACAAGAACGTTTGCCCCGAGAGCAAGTTCACCATGCTGAGTGTTTGGCCCATCTGCAATGATATCACCATTCTTAATCTTATCACCTGTCTTCACCAATGGCTTCTGGTTAATACAAGTCCCAGAGTTAGAACGCATGAACTTGCGAAGCGGATAAACAAAGACCCCCTTATTTGGATTCGACTTGATCGCCTCAGGCTCAGACAAGAAACGCTCTTCAGAAACTGGCAAATTCCCGTCTGCCGTCGTAATGATATACTCCGCAGAAGAAGCTGCCACAATTCCATCAGCTTCAGCAACGATCACTGACCGCGAATCACGAGCAGCCTTCTCTTCTAGACCAGTTCCGATATACGGTGAATCTGAACGAAGAAGTGGCACCCCCTGTCTCTGCATGTTCGATCCCATCAAAGCACGGTTTGCATCATCGTGCTCGAGGAAAGGAATCAATCCTGCAGCAACAGAAACCAGCTGCTTGGGCGAGACGTCCATATAGTCAACCCTCTCTGGATCAACCTCGATGAACTCACCTCTTTCACGCGCCGTAATTCGGGCGTTCAAAAACTTTCCGGACTGATCAATCGCGTTGTTAGCCTGGGCGATCAAATACCCCTCTTCCTGGTCGGCTGTCAGATATTCAATTGTATTACTGACCTTCCCTTTTGTGACAACACGATAAGGAGTCTCAATAAAGCCGAACTCATTAATTCGAGCGTAGGTACACATCGAGTTGATCAAACCAATGTTCGGACCTTCCGGCGTCTCAATCGGACAAATCCGACCGTAGTGCGAGGTATGCACGTCCCGAACCTCAAAGCCAGCACGGTCACGATTCAATCCGCCTGGCCCGAGAGCTGAAAGACGACGCTTGTGAGTTAACTCGGCTAACGGATTCGTCTGATCCATAAACTGAGACAACTGAGAACGGCCGAAGAAATCTCTAACGACTGCACTCAATGCCTTCGGGTTGATCAACTTCTGAGGAGTCATCCCCTCAATATTGACATCAAAAAGGGTCATCCGTTCTTTAACAAGACGCTCTGTCCGAGCAAGCCCCACACGGCACTGGTTCGCCAAAAGCTCGCCAACCGCACGGACACGGCGAGAACCAAGGTGATCAATATCATCCAGGATACCCTCACCTTTCTTCAAACCCAGTAGATACTTGGTCGCAGCAAGGAAATCCTCGCCAACCATGATCCGCTCGGTCGCATCCACTTCAATCTTGAGCTTCTGATTGATCTTATATCGCCCAACTCGAGTCAGATCATACTTCTTCGGATCAAAAAACAAGCGCTTGAGCAATGCCCTCGCATTGGCAGCAGTCGGAGGGTCACCAGGACGAAGTTTCCGATAAATATCTTTCAAGGCAGACTCCTCATCATGAGCAGGATCCTTCTTAAGAGACTTCACCAAAATCTCGTCTTCACTCGAATCAATCACCTCGACAGTCTTCTGGCCGAGGGCCACTAGCTGCCGTACCACACCAATGGAAAGAGGCTCATAAGCCCGCGCCACGACAACCTCTCCATCCATAATATCCTCGAAAGGCATCAGTGAAGCCAAAGACTCTTCGTCCATCTTATCACTGATCTTTAACTTCTGGATATTATAGAAGTTTGAGACGATATCGCGGTCTGTGGGATACCCAAGAGCACGGAGGAAAGTCGTCACCAAAAACTTACGGCGGCGACGGCGGCGATCGAGATACACGTAGGCAAGATCGTTCGTATCAAATTGAACCTCTAACCATGACCCACGATCAGGAATGATCCGGAAGCTATGCAAAATTTTCCCATTCAGGTGAATCGACTTCTCAAAACAAATTCCAGGCGAACGGTGCAATTGAGAAACAAT
>JAHDGN010000072.1:9006-11630 GCA_020627645.1 Akkermansiaceae bacterium | reverse complement strand
GCCCACATTTCTTTTACCAGCATCTCCCTTCTCAATGCCCGCCAACATCTTCATTAAGGTGGACTTACCAGCACCATTCGGTCCCACTAAAACAATCCGATCTCCCCTCTCGATAAAAACATCCAAATTTTTATAAATCACCTTATCCTCGTATGCCTTATCAACATTCTCCAACGAAATCACCCGCTGTGTAGACCGAGCAGGTTGCGGGAAATGGAAATGAAACAACTTGCGAGGTTTACGAGGCTTTGGCACCCGCTCTAACTTATCCAACATCTTGATCCGACTCTGCACCTGCGAAGCCTTCGACCCCACTGAACGAAATTTATCGATGAATTCTTGGATTCTGGCGATTTCCTTCTTTTGATTCTGGAAGGCCTTCATCTGCTGATCATACCTCTCATCCTTCAACTGCAGGTATTTTGTATAATTCCCCTCGTAAGGGATGAACTTTTGTTCATCGATCTCATAGACCTTCTCAACCACTCCGTCCATAAACGAGCGGTCGTGCGAGATGATCAACAGTGCTCCAGGATACTGTTGCAGATACCTCTGAAACCACATCAATGAATTCAAATCCAAATGGTTCGTCGGCTCATCCAACATCAATAAATCTGGCTCCTCGACCAACAATCTCGCCAAATGAGCCCTCATAATCCAACCTCCCGAAAACATGTTTGCAGGCCGGTTGAAATCCTCCTGAGAATAACCCAACCCTGAAAGAATCTTTTTCGCCTTCGGCTCGAGCTGATAACCATTCAATTCCTCAAAACGATCCTGAGCTTTTCCATACTCCTCCGAATCCTTTGCCGCTGTCCGCATTGTCTCAATGACCTCGCGCAGCTCCTCGCTAATCCCGATCGCGATCTCCAAAATGGTCATTTCCCCCGGATCTCCTGCCTCCTGAGCTAAATACCCAACCATTCCATACTCATCTAAATCTACCGTCCCTTGGTCGGCCTCCTCTTGCTTCAGGATAATCTTAAATAAAGTCGACTTTCCCGCCCCATTCGGCCCCACCAATGCAACACGTTCCCCCCAGTTGATCGTCAGTTCAGAATCCTCAAAGAGCACCCGTCCTCCCATCGCTTTCGTCATCTTCTTGATCGTCAACATGGCGGGATGGATGTCAGCCGATCGTAGCCTCGAGTCAAGAAGTTTGGTTGCTCAAACTATTATTCCTTGCAACCCAATACCTGCAAACTTGCTGTAAAAATCGATATTTGGGCGGAAACTCGGCCTCCTCCAACAATACCAATCTATCGTTTTCCAAATTTCCGGAGAAATTTTGCTGACCTGACAATGATTCCGCCCTCGACAATAGCAGGCGAGGCAAATACCGGTTCCTTCAAGTCACTCGTGGCCAACTTCGTCACACCCTCCCTTGAAACTTGGTGAACAAATGCCTGGCCTTCCTCCGAAAAGGCGTAGAGCCGATCACCCACCAGTGTGAGGGAAGCGGAGATCTTGCGCTTGTAACTGTCCCGCCACAGACGTTTCCCAGTGATTCGGTCAAGGCAACTTAATCTCCCTGTATCGTCAGTAATAAAGATCTCGCCTTCTGTCACCACAAACGACGGAGTTGTGGGGACATCCTTCTTCACTGTCCATTCCACATGGATATCCGTCACATCACCTCGAGCATCTTTCAGCCGAATTGACAACAACTTAGCCTTCCCAAATCCCGTTGTGACATAAACTCTCCCATCAAAAAAAACAGGGCGAGGAACCAACGAAAATCCTTGTCCATATCTCACCAGCCACAGGAGCTTCCCATTTTCAGGGAGATAGCCCCCCACCATTCCACTACCCTGACTCACAACGACAGTTCTTCCCCCTTCCTTTACGACCAGAGGAGTTCCAAAAGAAAATTTCTGCCGCACATCCATCTTCCGGTCTACCTCCCACTTCAGCTTCCCAGTCTTTGCGTCTAGTCCCCTGAGTAATCCAGAATCCTCTCCATCAGCTGAGAAAATGAGCACTCCATCAACCCAAACCGGACTGCCTCCATTTCCATGTTTAGCAGCATAGGTCTGATGATAACGCCATTTCACTTTGCCGGATTTTAGCTCCAAAGCAGCCGTCCCCATGTGCCCGAAATGAACAAAGACGACTTCATCTACAATGAGTGGACTGCTACTCGCATAGCTGTTCTTCTGGTGAATGGCATCTAATTCTTTCTGATTTGGTTCAAACACCTTTTGATCCCATGCCAGCTCCCCGCTTTTTTCATCAAAAGCCATCGCTCGCAATTCAAGCGTCTCACCCTGCACAGCCGTTGTGACCACAATCAGTCCATTACTCAAAACGGGTGACGACCACCCCTTTCCCGGAATCCTCGTTTCCCAAACCATATTTTCCTTCACCATTTGCAAAGGCACCCCTTCAGCCCCCTTGACCACACCCTGCGCATTTGGGCCACGAAATTGTGGCCACTCAGCCGACAAAACAGCAGGCAACAAAATAATATGCATCAAAACCGCTAGATGGAACACACCTGATCATTGGCTCTTTTGGCACCAAAATCCAAGTTCAATTGATAACCAGATCAGGAATTGAAAACTAAAAAAGCCGCTCGGATGACCGAGCGGCTTCTGAAATAGACTTACTATTTGTCGGAGCTT
>JAHDGN010000072.1:0-8996 GCA_020627645.1 Akkermansiaceae bacterium | reverse complement strand
GTTAGCCCCAGTTGCAAGATTGAATGCTTGCTCGAGACCAACGAGGTCACTAGACGGACGCAAGGTTTCGAAGGTCTGGCTTTCTTTCTCAAGCTGCTCCTGCGAGTAGCTGACAGCCTTAATCGAAAGACCAATTCGGCGCTCGATCTTATCAACTTTGATCACCCGTGCCTCAACCTCGTCACTAACCTTAATGACATCTTTCACACGCTCAACATGCTCTTCGCTCAACTGAGAAATGTGGATCAATCCATCAATATCGCCATCGAGGCTGACAAATGCACCGAAGGAAGCGATCTTCGCCACCGTTCCTGTGACCTTATCTCCAACCTTAAACTTGGAATCAATGTCAGACCATGGGTCATTATCAAGCTGCTTGATACCCAAAGAAACTCTCTGATTCTCCTTATCGATACTAAGAACAACAGCTTCCACCTCATCTGCCTTCTTAAGCATCTCGGATGGATGATTAATCTTACGTGTCCAGGACAAGTCCGAAACGTGGATCATGCCGTCAATGCCCTCTTCTAGGCCAACAAATGCGCCATAGGCAGTAAGGTTGCGAACTTCACCCTTGATCTGCTTACCAATTGGGTAGCGAGCTTCAATGACCTCCCATGGATTTTCCTCAAGCTGACGGACCCCCAGAGAAATCTTCTGCTCATCTGTGCTGATGCCAAGAACCACAGCCTTAATTTCCTGATCCAATTCAAGGACATCACTCGGACGAGTAATCCGCTTAACCCAAGAAAGCTCCGAAACGTGAACCAATCCTTCAACGCCTTTCTCAATTTCGATAAAGGCACCGTATGGAAGCAGCTTGGTAACTTTACCAGAAACCTCTGCTCCGATTGGGAAGCGAGCTTCGATGTCAGCCCATGGATTATCAGTCATCTGCTTGAGACCAAGGGAAACACGCTCCTTATCACGATCAACGTCGAGAATTTGAACCTCAAGAGTTTGCCCAATGCGCAACAATTCCGACGGGTGAGCAATCCGCCCCCAGCTCATATCAGTGATGTGAAGCAATCCGTCCATCCCCTGAAGGTCAACAAACGCACCAAAATCGGTGATATTCTTAACCTGACCTTCGACCTTATCTCCAACAATAACGGTTTGGAGGAATTTTTGGCGAAGCTCCGCACGCTCAGCTTCGATCACCTCACGGCGTGAAAGGACCAAGTTCTTCCGATCGTCGTTCACTTTGACAATCTTGAACTCGTAAATGTTCCCAACATACTCCTGCAAATCCCGCGGAGGGATAATGTCAACCTGTGATCCAGGAAGGAAAGCCTCTACCCCAACATTCACCATCAGGCCGCCTTTGACAGCTCCCTTGACCTTACCTTTGACTAGTCCACCATCTTCGTAGACCTTCAAAATCTTCTCCCAGTTCTGCTTATGAGCAGCCTTCTCCTTAGAGAGAACAATCAAACCATCGTCGTCCTCAAGACGCTCCAATAAAACTTCAACTTCGTCTCCAACTTCGATGTCTTCATCTTCAAATTCGGAAACAGGGATCGCTCCCTCTGACTTATACCCAATGTCGACAACGACAACTTGGGGACGGATGTCTAGGATCGTTCCGTTAACAATTGATCCTTCTTGAAATTCGCGGAAATGCTCATCAATAAGGGCCATTAGCTCCTTATTTTCCGGCTCCGCCACTGCAATATCACTCATAACTGTAGGTTAGAATTCGGGTTAGTTTGGTTAATCGTCCAGACGACACTTGCCCCACTGGAAAAAACGAGCCTTAAGGGGCGCCAACAAACTCGTTCTCTACGAAAAGATCTACTGGGTAGAACCATTCGCTTTATTCGCACCCTTAAGAGACGAAAAAAGCGAATGGCACGCTCGTAGGGAGTCGAACCCCAAACCTCCTGATCCGTAGTCAGGCGCTCTATCCAATTGAGCTACGAGCGCTAATTCGCGTGCGCGGAGACTAATCGGGATCTAGCTCACGTCAATACTTTAATAGAAAAATAAAGGGAATTTAATCATTCCTCCGAAACAGCGAGAAATACCCCAAAATGAGGCCCGCGATGACGACCAACCCGATCACCGCAAGCCGTCCCTGGCTTAGGATTGAATTCTGAGTATCTTCGAGCTTAAAACGAACACGAAGGGACTGTTCACCATTCACATGAAGCTTCCGGGTGAATAAATACTCGACATCGTTTGTCGGAACTACCGGGTCCAAAAGTTGTGTGACTGGCTCCGCGACCCTCTGATGTTCAGTCCATTTGACGGCAATCTCATCCATCCAACGGTTCAAGTCAGCCTCATTCCGATTGATCACCTGATTGAGATCAGATCGCCTGAAATTCATTTCGCCAGCAAAAATTGGATTCACCGAAGCGGCATTCCTAGCCCGGTCACCACGTCTTCCATCATTCTCAGAACTCCCAGTCCTGCCCTCATACATTCGTTGCAAACGAGTGTTGAGTCCTAAAACAGCCTCTTCAGTGGCCAATCTCTCCAACTTTACTCTCGCGTCCTCATTGGTGGCCCGGTCCAAACTAGCCTCATGGTAAACTCGCTGAAGCGTTTTCTTCGCCTTTGTCCTCTCACCCAACTCCAAAAGATTTGAAGCAATAGTCAACCGCTCTCTAGCTTCATTTCTTCTTTTCTCGTTCAACTGGCGAACCTCAGCCCGATACGCGACCAAGCTCATATCAGTTTTTTTTCCAATCTGGCTTAAATCTAGGTCTCCTTCCGCATCCTTGAGTGCCACCCCGCTAGGCAAATAGATCCGCCAGGTGACATCTTCCAATGGCTCTCCAATGGTAAACGCCTCCAAATCAACAGCGTTCCCTTTTCGGTGATAGCGGTTTGAATAGGTAAAACGAACTTCAGCGTCGCGGCCCCCAGAGCCTCCATTTACGGCAAATCGATAGACCCCTTGGTCTTTAACAACCAAGGCGCTTTCACCATTGACCAAAACCCCAAATAGTAGACTTCCCTCTGGTAACCCCAATCGCAAAGAAGATGATTGAAGAATCTCCAAATTGAGAACTGCTTGATGAACAGCAACCCCTTGCGTCGAAACGACCGAAGTCAGGTCACCGCTAAGAACACGGATTTTTGTCCCCGAAACGACAGAGTGTTTTTTTAGACGATATCTCACAGTTCCCCCCTCCTTAACGGTCCTCAAAAAATGGGCAGGAGCTTCGCGGCGATCAACCTGTAACAATTCCTTTGGCACTGCCACCCAATCAACAAAATTCCACCCGATGTGAGCTGTCACATCGCAATCCAACCGAGCACCTGGTCGAAGAGCTAAGTACGATTCTTGCTGACGAACTCCCACAAACTGAACAAGTTCAATTTCCTCCTTGGTTCCTCGAACCTCAAACTCAATTCGCAACTCAATCTCACCAATCACTCTCCGTTGAAATCTCACCTTCCATTGCCGTCCATCCCCTTTGACAATATCGCGAATCTCTGGACCTGAAACCCGCACAGTATCAACTTCTTCTTTTTCGAGTATCGGCAAAAGTAGACCGATTTCAGCAATAGAAGCATGGTCAACAAACAACCGAACATCAGCCCGATGAGACGCTCTACCCTCTCGAATCTTCACGTCCTGCAACATTTCCACCGCGATCGAAGATGATAGCTGCTCCACATCCACCGTTAGATCCCAGGTCTTTTGAATAATCTTGTAGGCTGCCGAGCCTGAAGTATTGCCGCCAATCGACCTCGGATCGATTGAAGACAAATCTTTCCTCTTCCCACTCTGAATCCGAATCCCTTTACCTGGCACGAGTAATAGCTGCCCCGTCTCTCGTTTCGATTCTAGGAATGAAACCCTTGGGACGATCCAATCATTCGTAGGAAGCAATCCAGAAGCTCTTGTTAAAACCACCGAAAACTCTTCCCGTCCTAGGGTTTTCCCCTTGAGGTTCATCACAACAGTCTTTTTTCCATCGGCTTCAACCTCACTCCAATGATTGACAGCCCGCCCGTTGATCGAATCTACCTCAAACTCCTCAGGAAGCGGGAAACTCAATCGGAAAATCCCAGCCTTCATGATGTCCACGACTAAGTCAGCAGCCAAAAGGACCCTTTCGTTTCCGATCGAAAGACGATGCTTTCCAAAAACTCTAACCTCCGGGGTAACCGGACCAATTTTGAGGGATACATCACCAGCCTGCCCTCGGTAACGATACGCTTTTTGCAGAACTGCTGAAAATCCACCGCGGAGTGACTGAGGGATCAATTCAGACGGAAAGTCATCAAGATTCATCTCAGACATCTCTCTTACAATCTCCTTCTCCAGTTGGGCCTCACCCCCAATAGCGATTCCTAAGGAGCCGATCACCCCCTCTGCACCCTGAATCACCAATGGCTGTGCCACGAACTCTACTGGCAATTTCTTTAAAGCCTGCTGTGTTTCCACGATCAACTCAAAACCCCGCGCCTGAATAGGTTCAAGTTCTACCGTGAGTCGCTTATTTTTCAGATCAAATTTCCAAGCGCCCACAATCTCCGATCTGACATCACTCACTGTGAAGCCAGGAGGAACATCCATCTTTAATTTACTGATTTGACCTTGCGAAGGGTTGATTTTGACCCAGTGCACCCCATCAATCACCCCCGGGCCAGGAATGTACAAATTGGTGACCTCAGCAAAATATTTTTGATCTTCAACTTTCAAATCCCGCTGCCTCGGCTCGATGAAGACAATTTCCTTCCCAAATTGTCCAAGTAAGAAATTGACCCGACTACCCCCCCCAGCCAATTCCTCCATTTTGACCGCTGCTGGACACTTCATCGTCCATTCAGCATTCTCATCAACCACCGACAATTCTTTGACTGCAGCCCTTCCGCTCAAAATTGGCAAACCACCTTCAATCTCAACAATGGGCATGTCATACTCCAACTCCACCTCAAAACTTCCTTCACTTTTAGGTGCAACGACATACCCGTGGTCTTCAGCAACAACCCGAACTCCTTCCCCTCGAAACTTCTTCAAGGTGGCTTGTGGCTTTAAGGCAAAGAAACGATCGCCTTTCTTCCCTGTAATGGACATTTTTAGAAGTCCCGAAATTCTCCCGTCTTTAATGTCCCAAGTTTCAGAAATGACATCCGAAGCGATCCAGAGATTGTTGCCCTCCAGTTTGCTCCCACCAACAAAGAATAAAAAAAACAAAACTAATGTTGGAGTCATGCCTCCTCCCCCAGGGTAACCACCTCTTTTTCTCCTCATTTCTTTTTCGATATCCTCCAACTTAGGGAAAAGCATCTTCCTCCAATTTCTCACACACTTCCCCACCCTCAAAATCCAGACCAATGTGATCATTCCGCCCAGAAAAGCAAAAAACCAACCGGCGCCTTGAACTCTTTCCAGTAAGCTCCAGGAAATAGCAACTGCTCCAATCGCCACAATAGGGAACCTCCATTTTTTCGAGTAGGCCCCGAATAACATCACTAAGACCCCCAGCAGCAAAAGCCCTTGATTGACGCTAATCATAGGATCCTGGTCTTCCGCATGACTAACTAGCAATCGCAATTCAGCACCCGCTTCAGTCACTGGAGAGACATATTCCAAATGAACCGATTGATCATTATTTTGATCAAAACCCATTGTTGCAGCCCAGAAGGCACCAACAATAGCGACGACAACAATCAAAAGGCCAAAAACTGAAAACATGTTCATCGAACGCATGAGGCAACCTCCGACAAACCACAGAAGAAGGATGGTAGCCAAAATCCATAGCCCATTTTTTTCGATCCAATCAAATCCATTGACCTCATCGCTGAGACTAGTCAGTGACATTCCTGATGAGGCTCGGGGAATCAATCTCACTCCAGCATCTGGGACGACTTTCCACTTTGTCTTAAGGTGGGTAGTTCCTGCAATCATTGGCGTTGCCAAATCAGATTCACCTTTCCCACCTTGACAACTTGATCGCACCTCGACCGTCAACGGCTCGTCAACATCTACGACTACCGGTAGCTGCACCAACCGTTTTCCATCAGCATCACGCATCGTCGCCTGCTCACCGTTCACCAAAACCTCTCGGATCTTCACCCCTTCAGGGGTATCCAAAGCGAGTAATCCCCCAGTCCTTACTCGCAGCTCAAAAGTCGAAACAGTGAAAATGGCACCATCTCTAGAAATCCGACTTTCAATCTCGCCATATTCAACCAATTGCACCGCTGTCTCTCCTCGATCAAGCCAACGAACACCCACACTTAAAGCAAAGGGCCTCCTCTGATATTCCCAGATTCCCTTCGACGGTGCGTGGACCATCAAGCGATACTCCATAGGTAATTCGGTAGGGTCCAACTTTTCCACAAGCCCCTTCGAAACGACATTGCTGATATCCAACTCACCAGGACTCACAACCTGAACATATCCACGATCATCCTGCACGTCTAAGGGCTGAACTTCGCCTAGGTTCACTCGGCCATCGACCTTCTGCTCATAGGTTAACAAAAGTTGATACCCCCCCATAATTGGACGATGCAAGGGCACAACTAACACCCCTTCATCAACCTTAAAATCTCTCACATCACTGCCGATTACTTCAAGATTTTCGACACCTGTTGGCATTTTAAGGCGCCACTCATGAACCGGAGCGCCGATAACAAAAAAGTTGATCAACACCGACACATAAGCGCGTCCATCCTTCAATGAGTATAGGTGAAAGCCGTCTGCAGAGAGACTGCGCTCTAACTTTTCGATCTTCATCTCACCTACCCACCCTTCATCTCTAATTCGAAAGGCTTGCTGGGTCTCACTTCTTCGGTTCAACAGACGAGCGAGGGGTATTTCGACTAAACCTATGTGTTTTCCAGGAGAGACTCGATAACCAGCGACGGCGGATATTCCAATCTCGCCATAGATCATTTTGCTTCCTGGGAATCGTAGAACCGGCAACTTCCACGCTGGTTTCTCCATTCCCCCATTCTTTTCGAGATGAATCCTGATTAACCGCCTTCCAAGAATCTCCTCTGCAAACAAAATCTTTAAATCCCGCTCTCCATCGAGATTATCGCTCACAATATAATCAACCACCTCCGCTCCCGTCACCGAGACGACAGAATAGTCACTTGGAATTTTCAACAACCACTCCCGAATTTCTGCCTCTCGAATCTCCAGTTCTAGATCGGCTCGCAAAACTCGATCTGTAGAAGTGAATTCATAATCCAAAACCTGGGACACATTCACCTCTGGCTTGATTCGATCAATTGCAACCCGATAGCTTCTCTCGCTAGCTGGAAATCGGTAGTAAAACATCTGACGCACCAACTGGTCAGCCCCAAACTCCACCGGGTATTGTTCCGCAGAGAGTTGCGTCAACCCAACCGTATCGAGAACCTCCAAATTGACGGAGCCTTGATTGAAAACGATAAAATGGCCCGAGTGTCTCACTGCTCCTACCGGGGTTACCCTCAAAGGTGTCACCTCAACGGGAAGATCTTCTAGAGCAATCTGTGAATTGATCGTGACACGACCCTCCTGCTCAATTGCTTTTGACAACTGAATCTTTAGGAATCGGTCAGCCGTAACTTCCCAACCCAAAACAGCTTCACCTTCGATATCGATAATTTCACCCTGACCCCCTAACTGAAACTTAAGCTCCTTTAATTCGCCCTGTAACGCTTTCAAGCTAACTCTCGTCAACTGCCTCACCAAGCCTGCCCCAATCGACACTTCAGCCAAGGACGTGCCGGTGAAAACTAACTCTTCGTCACCCATCTCCGGTGCCAGCTTCCAGCCAAAGTGACACTGTCCGTTGCCTGGCAGAAATCCTCCATGCCCGGCACCAGATGCCAACGGCATAACAGGACAAGCCGGATCGAAGATGATAGAATCAGGCAACCCCCTCAAATCAACCGGAACAACGGCTCCAGCGGGCAGCAAAAACTGGATCGTCTTCCACCCTTCGTTCTCTCGAATGCCCACTGCGAATTCAAAATCCACCACAAACTCTCCGACCTTATCGAAAACCAACTCATAGCCATTTCGAGCAAGTCTCACTCGATAACCATTTCCTTTCACCCCAGAAATTAAGCCAACCTTCCCTCCCAAAATCTTAAAAACTGCTTCATCTTTGACTCGCGCCACTTTGGCCTTAGCCTGAAATCGAAACGTCGCCGCTCCACCCGCTACATCAATCTCCCCCGTCAACTTTGGATGAGCCAGCTCCACGGGGCCCGCGTGAGCCAAGTTTTTTAAGAGCCGAAGAATCAACTTACCTTTTTCCATCGCAGTGTAAACTGGCAAACCACTCTCATCTTTGGATGACAACATCCCCTTCGCCTCAACCACCTCCAGTCGGACCTCTTCACTGTCTCTCAGACGATAACTTGCCTGAAACCCCAGCGCACCTGCCGCCCCAAAAGTGGTTGGCTCCAATTCCCCAGGAACTGCCTTAACGACTCTCTCCAGGAAGACAACTGCCTTCAACTTCCTTGATTCCAAATTTTTTGGGATGAAATCCAAATATCTCTTTCCCCCTTCGTTCCTAATTGACCAGCCTGAAATAGCTTCCCCATGAACTTCTAGAACCTTACCGCCATCACTCATTTCAAGAGACAATCTCTTTTTCGTCCCCTTCAAAACTTCAAACCCCACCTCGACGCGCTCCTCCACCCGGTCCAAATAACTAACCACATTCGACTGGATTTTTGAGGTGAAGATGACGCCCCCCTTCTCCAAAGGTAATTTAAATACAGGAAAAACTTTGGGAACTAAGACCAGCTCATCCTCTGCCTCACTCACTTCCTGAGCAGCGCCCAATCCACTCAATAAAAATCCTAGCAAAATCCAGATACAAAAATTTGACCCATTCATAATCTCAAAAACTCATTAACGACTTCACTCCCCAGCTTTCTCCAGCATCAGACGAAGTTCTTCGTACCTCTTCTGATCTCCAAATTCCTCTTTTAAAGTCGTCAACTCACGCCTCAGACGCTTCAGTTTGACACGTTTCCCAATCTCTGAATCCGACAGTCGCTCGCCAAAAAGTCCAGCGACC
>JAHDGN010000071.1 GCA_020627645.1 Akkermansiaceae bacterium | reverse complement strand
GGCGCGGGTTAGCGGTGGGCTTTGGAGGGTGGGTGGGTGAGGTTTCGGGGGTGGGAGATTGGTTCACTTTTTTGGGTGGGATTGGCTCTTGGGGTGGTGGTGGCCTTTGTTTGGGGGTGGTGGAGGTCACGAGCGAGTTGGTTGGGTCAGAAAGAGGCGATGGTTCGATTGGATGCGGAATTGGGGTTATTTAACGCTTTGACGACAGCGGCAGAAAGGCGAGGGAGCTGGCCGGATCCTGGTTTGGCGGATCGGGTGGTGAGTTGGCGCTTTGGGCATTTATTGGTTCCGGTCCTTGCTGCCCTGGTGTTTTTTGGGGCTGGGTTTTGGATTCCAATTGCGCCAGCAAAAGAGGGGGTGGATGTATCGGAGCCTTATCGTTGGGGGGCGTTGGAGCGGGCGGTGGCGGAGTTGGTGAGGGATGAGATGGTGGATGAGAGTTACGAGGAGTTGATGAGGGAGAAGTTGAAGCAATTGCGTGAGCAGGATGAGGAGAATTGGTTTTCGGGAGCATCTTTGGAAGCGACGGATGCTTTGATGAAGGAGCATGCGAGTGAGATGCGTGAAGTCCGTGAAGGATTGGAGGAGATGAGTGGGGCGATGAAGCGTTTGGCTGAGGATCGCTTGAGTGAGGAAGAGCGAGAGGCTTTGAGGGAGGGAATGGAAGAGGCTTTGAAGGGGTTAAGGGATGGGCGAATGAAGCCCAATCAAGATTTGTTGGAGAAGTTGGCGGAAGCTGCGAAGAAGGGGATGGATGGGATGAACGAGGAGGAGCAAAGGCGTTTGCGGGAGCGAATGGAGGAGTTGGCGAAGGAGTTTCGAGAGCGAGAGCCGGGGGGAGGATGACCTTCGAATGGCGATCGCTCCGGTCCGGGGTGAGAACCAGGCGGCGAGAGTCCCGGTCGGGATGGTGACGATGGAAATGGTGAGTTGAGGCGGTTGGGAATTGGTCCCGATGGTGGGGGCGAGGGTGGGAATTTATTTGGACCTGAGAGTGAGAAATTGGAGTCGAGAAGATTTGAGCGTTTGGATGGTCAAGGTGAGGAAGATCCAGGGGATTTGTTGAAAGTGGAAGATGGTGAGCATGAGTTGGAGTGAGAGAGGGCCGATTGAGAGCGGGGGGATTGATGGGAAAGGGAAGGGGGGAGATCGGGTGTGGCGCGAATTACTGGATCCAGATGAGCAGAGATCGTTGAAAGAATTTTTTGGAACAGAAAAAAAGTAAAGAGATTGAGTGATGGAATATGCAAATGAGAGCGAGGTGATGGAGGCGAGTGGGTTGGTCGATGGGTTGGTGAGCACGTTGAATGGGGTGTTATTCGGCCAGGAGGAGTTGGTGGAGGCCGTTGTGATGGGTGTTTTAGCGCGAGGGCATTTGTTGTTGGAAGGTTTGCCTGGATTGGGGAAGACAGAATTGGTGAAGGGCTTGTCGAAGGCTTTGGAGTTGGAGAGCAAGAGGGTGCAGTTTACGCCGGATTTGTTGCCTGGGGATATTACGGGGAATCCAATGTTGCAGGAGGTCGATGGGCGGAGGGAGTTTGTTTTTCAGGAGGGGCCGATTTTTGGCAATGTGATTTTGGCTGATGAGATTAACCGAGCGTCGCCGAAGACACAGGCGGCATTGTTGGAGGCGATGCAGGAGCGGAGAGTGACGGTGATGGGAGAGAGTCATGTGTTGCCGAGTCCATTTTTTGTCTTGGCGACGCAGAATCCGATTGAGTTGGAAGGAACTTATCCATTGCCGGAGGCTCAGTTGGATCGTTTTTTGTTTAAATTGGAGGTACGTAAGAATTCGGTTGAGGCTTTGGAGAAGATTGTGAATCAGCGTGAGTTGGGGGTGGAGCCGAAGGTGGAGAAGGTGATGAGTGGGAGGGAGTTGGAGCGGGTGATGGAGGTGGTGCGGAGGGTGTATTTTCCGGAGGTGGTCGGAAATTATGTAGCGAGGTTGGTGGATGCAACGCATGGAAATAGTGCGATTAAGTTTGGGGCGAGTCCGCGTGCGGCGCTATCGATGGTGAGTGCAGCGAAGGCTCGGGCGGTGATCGGGGGGCGAGGGAATGCGAGTTTTGAGGATGTGAAGGCGGTTGCACCGTGGGTGTTGAGGCATCGAGTGGTTTTGGACTATGGAGCGAAGGTGGAGGGGGTCACGAGTGATTCAGCTGTGGCTCAATTGTTAGATGAGGTGCCGCTTCAGGTGAGTGGAACGCCGAGGGTGATGAGTGCAAATTGATGAGATGATTTTGAAGATGAGAGTGTTGTTGATCTTGATTTTTTCGGTGGGGTGGGGACTTGGGGCAGAGTTTTGTTCGAGGAACTATTTGGATGGATCTTCGATGGTTGCGCGTGCCCCGTTAGGTGGATTGATGGCGGGAGGGTTTACACCGTTGGTGGTCGAGGTGGAGAATAAGGGTGACAAGATCGAGACGTGGGCAATCGATGCGACCGTGGATCAAGATGTTTATGAATATCGTATAGGATATCGATCTTATGAGGGCAATCTGAGTGGGAGCTGGAATTTAAGTTGTCCCCCTGGTGAGACGCGTCGGATTGATATCTTAGTTCCGACCCATGTGATGCGGATCGATCATGCACATGGAAGTGGAGATCGACGTTTGATGTCTTTGGAGATTCGTCGAGAGAATTCTAATGAGGTTGTAGGAGGCTATTTGGACTCAGCGGAAACTGGGGTTGTCTGTTCGCCAAAGGTTCTAACTCTCGCTGGACTTTATAGTGCACCTTCTAGCCGAGCGTGATTGGGTCAGACGGTGAATTTTCCGTTCAATAATTTTGTTGGGCAGGAATTCGAATTAGATCATCTCCCGGAAGATTGGCGTGGTTATAGTGGGGTCTCGGTGATGATTTTTAGCCATGACGATTTCAATGGTTTGGGAGCAGGGGTGAGGGGTGCGATTGATCAGTGGGTTTTGTCTGGTGGGCGGTTGTTGATTGTGGGTCAAGGCTTGAGTGGGGATGAATCGAGGGGGTTCGGGGCTGTGAAGCGTGGAGAGATCAACTCTAGCGATGATTGGGCGCCTCTTGAAGAATGGTTGAGGGGCTCTTTCTTCGAAAGTGGTAATGAGGGATTAGATTTTTTGGATGGGAGTTTATTGGATCAGGAATTGGGAAGTGCCTCTTCAAAGAAGTGGTTGGTGTTGTTGTTGTTGATTCTTTTTGCGGTGTTGGTGGGGCCGGTGAATTTGTTTATCTTGGCGGGCCGAGATCGAAGATATCGGTTATTTGTGACGACGCCTTTGATCGCGGTGGGCGCGGGGGTGTTGATGGTGGGATTGATTTTGTTGATGGATGGTTTTGGTGGTCGAGGAGTTCGGGTGGTCGTGATGGATACAGGTGCGCCTGATTCGAACTCAGCTGCGATTTTTCAGCAGCAATTTTCAAGGTCAGGAGTGTTGATGTCTTCGAAGTTTGAGTTGGATGACGCGACGGTTTTGTTTCCAGTCGGCGGAAGCTATTCTGAATTTGCGACTGGTGATATGGTGGCGTCAACGGGTGCGGTGACTGGCAAGTTGGAGAAGACGAGTGGTGGCTGGGAGGTTACCGGTGATTTTTTTGGGAGTCGATCTGAGCGTTCACAAATTTTGAAGGCGGTGGTGCCAAATCGAGAAAAAGTGACGGTGATCGGTCGGAGTGGTGGTGATCCTGAGCTGGTGTCTTCGTTTTCCAAGGAATTGGGCAAGGTATTCTATCGTGATGGTTCGGGTGTGATGTGGAAGGTGATGGGACTCAAGCCAGGCGAGTCCATGGTCGCCGAAAGGATTGGAGATGGAGTGGCCTCGGATGAGTTGCAACCGGTTTTAGGTCGTTTGGGAGGCATGGCGAGGGATCGGGTCCTGGAAATGATCAAGCGTCATGATTCTTATGTTGGATTGATGGAAGATGGTGGAGGGATTGAGACGCATGAGAGTATTGATTGGGATCAGGCGTCGAAATTGGTGATGGGGAGGACGAAGTAGAGTACGAAATTTTTTGAGTTATGGATGCTGTGATTGAAGTGAGGAATTTGCACCGGGTGTTTGGAAAATTACACGCGGTGAATGGGGTGTCATTTGATGTGGGGAGAGGATCGGTGTGTGGGTTTATCGGAGCGAATGGGGCTGGGAAGACGACGACGATGCGGATGATTGCGACCTTGGATTATCCTTCGGCCGGGGAGATTCGGGTGAGTGGTTATGATGTGTTGGGTTATCCTGAGAAGGTGAGGAGTTTGTTGGGATGGATGCCGGATCACTTTGGGAATTATGCGAATGTGACGGTTTTGGAATATTTGGACTTTTATGCTAGAGCGATGGGTTTTCGGGGGAAAGAGAGGCAGATGCGGGTTCAGGAGGTCATGGAGTTTACGGATTTGTTACCTCTTGCGGGGAGGTTTTCAGATAAGTTGTCGAAGGGGATGACGCAGCGGCTGGGTCTAGGGCGGGCTTTGTTGCATGATCCTGAAGTGTTGATCATGGATGAGCCTGCGGCGGGATTGGATCCAAAGGCTCGAGTGGAGTTGAAGCATTTGATTCGCTTGTTGGCGAAGGAGGGGAAGACAGTGTTTATTTCTTCGCATATTTTGTCTGAGTTGGGTGAGATGTGTGACCATTTGTTGTTTATGGATGGTGGGCGGTTGGTGCATCAGGGTGATGCGGAGAGTTTGAAGGATCGAGGTCAGGAAGCGGGGGTGAGTTACTATGTGGTTCATGTGTTTGGAGAGCCTGAGTTGCTGTTCAATTGGGTGGAGATGAACCCGCATGTGAGTTTGGTGGAGTCATTGAAAAAAGGAGGGAAAGTGGAGATTGATTCGAGTGATCCGGAGAAAGCGGCTTATGTATTGAGCCGGATGGTATCGGACGGTTTGAAGGTGATTGAGTTTCGCAGAGAGGAGCGGAACTTGGAAGATGCGTTTATTGATATGTTGGAAGATGTGGGTCGAGGGGGTGGCGCTGAGATTGCCGCGACTCCTCCAAGTTTGCCGAGTTAGAACCGAAGTTGAGAGTTTTTTAAGTGATGAGTGAAATTAGTCTAAGGGAAGTGCCGGAGATTCGGCCTGAGGTGGCGCAATTATCAGATTTTTCGGATCGGTTGAGTCCGATGGTGGTGAAGGAATTAAGGCAAAGCATGCGGACGAAAGCCTTTACGATGTTGTTTTTGTTTTTGCAGGTGATTTTGGGGTTTGGGTTGTTAGCGGGGGTGGTGGGGACTGGATCGGATGTGGGGGGGATGTTTTCTAGGATGGTGTTTTTTGTGTTTGGGATCGTGGCGTTGATTTTGCAGCCGTTGCGGGGAGCGGGAGCGGTGTGGGGAGAAATGAAAGATGGAACGCTGGAGATTATGTCGCTGACGAGGTTGAGGTCAGTTCGAATCGTGTTTGGAAAGTGGGCTTCCTTGGTGAGTCAGACTGGGCTGATGTTGTTAGCGACGCTGCCGTATTTGGTGATGAGGTATTTTTTGGGTGGGATGCAGTTGTTTGCCGAGTTGATGATGATGGCAATGGTGTTTCTGTTGTCTGGGGCCCTGACCGCAGTGACGGTTGGTTTTTCGGCGAACCGGTCGGTGATTGTGAGGTGGTTGGCGCCGGTGCTTCTGGTTCCTTTTGGATTGATGTTTCTTTCGGGAGCGATTTGGAGTGGGTTTGACGAGATGGTCGAATTTTTCAGCTTTCAGGATGACGCCGTGAATGTTGTGTTGGGCGCTTTGACCTTGGGGGCTCTATTCTTTGGGTACTATATCTTTGAAATGGGGGTGAGCCAGATTGCTCCGTTATCGGAGAATCATACGATTAGAAAACGTTTGGTAACCTTAGGGTTTATGTTGGGGATTGGTTTGTTGTTGGGGTTTAGTGATGAGGCAAAAATGGGGACTACGATTGTGTTGCTGGTATTGTCGGCATTATTTGCGATGGATATTGTATCAGAGGTGCCGGTTTGTCTGCCAAGGGTGGCTGAGCCTTATGTGAAACGGGGAGTTCTAGGGAAGTTATTTGGGCGTTTCTTTTATCCGGGATGGCATTCGGGTTTCTTATTGTTGTCGGTGTTGGTGTTTGTGGTGTTTGTGGTGGGTGGTTTGACCTGGCCTAAGCGCTTTTTGTCTAGCGGTGAGACGGGATTGAATGATGAGTTAGTGATTGCAATCACCGGGGTGTTTCATGCTGTTTTCGTAGGGATCTTGATTGCGAGGCTTTTTGTGAAGAGGTTTCCGAATCCTTTGGTGATCTTTGTTGGGGTTCAGGTATTGGGGGTGGTGTTAACCATTTTTCTGGGGTTAATGACGGGTGGGGATGGATTGGGTCTGGGAGCGGTGATGTCTTGGATTCCTTGGATGTGGTTGTTCTTGATGGATGACGGTGATGCTGGTGGTGCGTTATTGATGTCGTTTTTCGCAGTCATTTCATGGCTTGGATGTTTGGTTTTGGTGATGAGGGAATTTGGGAGGACAGGTGATTTGGAGAAGCGGGTCATGTCGATGAGAAAGGAGGGGGTGTGAGGTGAAGTTAGAGGTGTTGGAAAGATTGGAGTTGGAGGGTAGACGGGTGGCTGAGCGGTTGAGGCTGCCGCTAGGGTCGCGGGTGTGGCGGGGTCAGACGGGGGAATTTCGAGGTGGGGGAGTGGGTTCGTCAGTAGATTTTCAAGATCATCGGGCCTATGTGGTTGGCGATGATCCGAGGCATATCAATTGGCAAGCGTATGCGCGGACAGGTGAGTACTCGATGAAGTTATATCGGGAAGAGGTGCGGCCATTGGTGGATGTGGTGGTCGATGTGTCGGATTCGATGTGGTTGGATTTAAAGGGGAAGCGATTGGGTGAGCTGGTTTATTTTTTGGTGAATGGAGTGGGGCAGGTTGGGGCGAGTTTGCGTGTGTGGATGGTGAAGGGGGGGGAGTTCTGTGAAATGGAGTTGGATGGTGTGTTGGGGCATGGTTGGGTGAAAGAGAGTCAAAGTTTGAGTGGGGCTGAGGAAGAAGTTCCGGATTTAAGTCGCTTAGGGTTGCGATCGGGGGCAATGCGAGTGTTGGTTTCTGATTTGTTGTTTGAGGGAGATCCTGGTGGGATGATTCGATCTTTAGGAGATCGTGGTGGGAGTGGTTTACTCATCGTGCCATTTGCGAGAGAGGAGGAGGATCCGGGGTGGGATGGGTCTTATGATTTCATTGATGCGGAGTTGAGGACGAAGCATCCTTATGAAGTCGGGGCTGGGGTCTTGGAAAGGTATTTGGCGTCGTATCGGCGACATATGGCTTTGTGGCGAGAAGAATGTTTGAAGGGGCAGGTAACGATGATGAGAGTGAGGGTAGAGGGTGGATTGTATGAGAGTCTAGTTGAGGAGGGTTTGCGTGTGGGTGGATTGGAGGTGGTGCCTTGAGCTTCGTCTTTGGGAATCCATGGGGGTTGTTGGGATTGTTGGGGGTTCCGGTTTTGGTGTTGATTTATTTTTTGAGAAGGAAGGCGAAGGTCGAAGTCGTGACGACCTTATTTTTATTGAAGAGGTTGCGTCGTGAGTCAAAGGGTGGGAGGAGATTTGAGAAATTGGAGCGTTCGATTCCGTTTTGGCTACAGTTGTTGGCGGTGTTGCTGTTGACTTGGATTTTATCGAAGCCCAAATTTGGTAATGAACGAGCGATGCAGCAGGTCGCTGTGATTGTGGATTCGTCTGCATCGATGTTGGGTTGTCGAAATCAGTTTGGGGAGAGACTTGGGACGGCTTTGAGGGAGGTGGCCGCTGAGGCGGACCATTCGGTTTTTTATGTGTTGGATCATGATGCGAGGAGATCGCGGATGTATCAGGGGGAGAATATTGATGAGTTGTTGATGGTTATGGAGGGGTGGGATCCCAAGGATGGAGCGAGGGATCCGAGGCAAGCGATTCGAATTGGGAGGAGTTTGGTGGGCCCTGGGGGAAGGGTGATCTATGTGACGGATCATGCTGGAGGAGATTTGCCGTTGGGCTGTGAGCGTTTGGCGGTTGGAAGTGGGTTGGCCAACTGTGGGTTTACTGGGGTAGAGGTGACAAGGAGTGATGATGGTTGGGTTTGGTCAGCGATGGTTCGAAATTATGGTGATGGTGAGGCAAAGAGGGAGTGGGTCGTTGAAACCTTGGATGGTCGGAGGACGGAGCCCAGAGGGGTCGTGATCGGGGGGAGAAGTTTTGTCACTTTGAGGGGTGTTTTTCCGGAGGGTGTGGATCGATGTGTTTTACGATTGTCTGATGATGAGATGGGGTTGGATGATGTCGTACCGATTGTGAAGGAAAGTCCTAGAGTGGCGAGATTGGAAGTTTTGGGTGGAGGCCGGGTTGTGGAGTTAGGGGATCGGATGGTAGAGGGGTTTGAGCATGTTGGGGAGGCAGGAGAGGTCGCTGATCTGCGCTTGGGAATCCTGAATCTTGATGACGAGGTGAGGATTGGGACTTCTGGAATTTATTTTAGTTTGGGTGGTCAGGAGTCGCCAAGGGGGCGTATTTTGATGGGTGAAAGTGAGTTGTTGAGGGGGTTGAATTTTCAGGCGTTGAAGGTTGCCAAAGTGAGGCGTTGGAAGGTGCGTCAGGGAGATGAAGTTTTGTTGTGGATGGGGGAGGTGCCGTTAATCTTTGTGAGAACAGCTGAGGATGGTTTGAGGAGTTTGGTTTTTGGTTTTTCGTTGGATGAGAGTAATGCGTTGAAATTGCCTGGGGTTGCGGTGCTGTTGCACCGATTTTGCGAACTGGTGGCGAAGGCAGGAGACGCAAAGTTTGCGATGTCCGTGGATACGGGGCAGTTGCTGAGCGGCTTGTTTCCAACTGGGGTGTCGGGGGATCGAATGCGTTTGGTTGTCAGGGATCTGAAGGGAGGGGAGAAGGAAATGGAATTGGGTGCCGAATTTCGGAGAGTTCTAAGGGCACCTCGGGAGCCGAGTTTTTTGGAGTTGGATCTTGATGGTGAGAGGCTGGCGGAAATTGCGGTGCAATTTGGAGATACACGTGAAGCGGACTTGTCTAGAGCGGGTTCCGTGGATTTGCCGGAACGAGAGGTGAGGTTGGCGGAGTTAAGAACGAGAGGAGATTGGTTTTGGAGGTGGTTTGGAGTAGGGGTTCTAGTTTTATCACTAGTAGCCTGGTATTACTTGGGATCGGACTTGAGAGGTAGAAAGGTTGGGGGAGAATGAGTTTTGAAGTTCCGGCGTGGCTCTTGTTGATTCCGGTTTTTGTTTGTGTGGGCTATCTTCGAAGAGACCTACGTCTCCATTTGCCGATGCGTGCATTGGGCTTGCTTTTGCTTTTGCTGTTGTTGGCGAATCCTCAAATTCGGCGTGGTGAAAAGGCGTTGGACTTATGGGTGTTGTTGGACCGTTCGGAGTCGATGGAAGGTTTGGTGGAGGAGAATGCTGGGGAGTGGCTAGACATTCTACGCAAGTCCAAACCATCGTCCAAAGATGAGATTCGAGTGTTGAATTTTGGGAATGAGGTTTTGATTGAAGGTGAGGGTGAGGCGGGGGTGTATACGGGCGGGAGAGAGTTGACGCGGACTGCGCTGGCGGTTCAGACGGGGTTAGCGGTGACGAGAGAGGATCGTGCTTCGAGGTTTTTGTTGTTTACAGATGGCTATGCCACGGAGCCATTGGTGGATTTACCGGAGAAGTTGAAGGAGCGAGGGATCGCGTTGGATTATCGAGTGGTGAGGGATGGGGGTTTGGATGATTCGCGGATGGCTCGGTTCGTGGTTCCTGGGCGAGTTTTGGCAGGGGAGCCATTTGTTGTTTCGGTGGTCTGCCGTGGGGATGTTGATGGTGAATTGCCGTTGGAGTTGATTCGTGACGGGGAGGTTTTGTTAAGAACTTCAGTGGAACTGAAGGGGGGAGTAGGGAGGTTAGATCTGAGTGATCGAATGGTACGAGCTGGCGCTTATCGCTATGAGGCGAGAATTTCTCCGAATAAAGATGCGTATCTGGGAAACAATGTTTTGGAGCAGTGGGTTGAGGTAGTTGGTGGTCCAAGAGTTTTGTTGCTGAGTGGCTATGTGAACGATCCACTTGCGGAGGTTTTGCGACAGCAGGGGTTTACAGTGGACTTAGTGACAGAGACAAAGTCATTGCCTGTGGGAAGATTGGCTGGGGCAAAAGCGTGCATCTTTAATAACGTTCCTGCTCATCAGGTTCCGAGGGAGTTTCAGAAAGCCTTGGAGTTTTTTGTGAAGGATCAAGCTGGAGGTTTGTTGATGGTTGGAGGAAAGAGCTCCTTTGGTTCTGGGGGATATTATCGGAGCCCATTGGATGCGCTGTTACCGGTGACAATGGAGTTGAAGAATGAACATCGTAAAGTGACGACAGCCTTAGCGGTGGTGATGGATCGATCGGGATCCATGTCGATGATGGTGGGTGGAGTCACCAAGATGGATTTGGCCAATAATGGGGCAGTGAACGCAGTGAATCTCCTGGGGGACCGAGACTATGTGACGGTATCGGCGGTAGATACCTCGAATCATCGCTTTGTTGATTTGACAAGGGTTGGTGATGGTCGTCGTCAGATCGTCAAAAAAGTTCGTTCGATTCGTTCGGAAGGAGGAGGGATCTATGTTTTCAATGGATTAGATGGAGCGTGGAAAGAGCTAAAGAAGGCTCCTTCAAAGATGAAGCATGTGATCCTATTTGCTGATGCGAGTGATTCTGAGCAGCCTGGCGACTACAAAAAGTTGTTGGAAGAGATGAGCGGTTTGGGGGCGACAGTTTCTGTGATTGGTTTGGGGACAGAGAATGATCCAGATGCGGGGTTTTTAGCTGATGTGGCAAAGCGGGGTGGTGGGAGGGTGTTTTTCACTCAGAATGCGGTGGAGGTTCCGAAAATCTTTTCTCAAGAGACGGTTTCGGTTGCGAGGTCAGCGTTTTTGAGGGAGGCGGTGGGGGTTCGGGCGACGGGTGATTGGATTGAAGTTTCGCCGCAGGAGCCGGACTGGTTGGGGGGGGTGGAGGCCTATAATTTGTCGTATCTTCGCCCGGAGGCGTCGGCTTCGTTGTTATCAACAGATGAGTATGTGGCGCCTCTGGTGGCTCAGATGAGAGTTGGTGCGGGAAGAACGATGGCAGTTTCATTTCCAATGGGGGGTGAGTTCTCGGAGCGGGTTAGAGAGTGGCAAGGATATGGCGATTTTGTGCAGACATTGACGAGGTGGTTGATGGGGGGGGAGATTCCATCTGGATTGGCTTTGAGGCATCGGATTGATGGTACGAGGTTAACTTTGGATTTGTTGTATGATGAAGAGGAATGGGAAAAGCGTTTGATTGAGGCGCCTCCAAGAGTCAGGTTGACCGATGGTGGAGGGGAAGGGTATGAGGTGGGAGCGGATTTCCCCTGGCCGCTTCCGGTTGACCCATGAACTAGAAGAGGGGAAAGTTGTGAGAGGGGCGGCGTTGATTGGTGAATATGGTTTGCCATTCGGTCCATTTATTGTGGGAAGTAGTGCGGAGTGGGAATTTGATTCGATCAAGCTAGAGGAGTTGAGGAACGTTGCGGCTGTGTCAGGTGGACGGGAATTGTTGGATTTGAGTCAAGCTTGGATGAGGCCTGAGCAAATTCGGTGGCTGGATATCCGGGGGTGGTTAGCGTTGGGTGTTTTGTTGTGCTTATTGATGGACGCTTTGGTGACGAGGGTAGGCTGGCCGTTGTGGAATCAGAATGGGAAAAGTTCGGGGATGTTGTTTCGTGTGATTAGGCGAAAGCGTCAGAAGAAAAGTAA
>JAHDGN010000534.1 GCA_020627645.1 Akkermansiaceae bacterium | reverse complement strand
GGCCACAACCCTCAACACCTTTGCCACAACTGGCCCGCATACCTCGAACACCTCAAGGTCAAAAACTTCTCACCCAATACTATTCGGCGACGTGAACAAGCCCTCCGCCGCTTCCTTTGGTGGACCGTTGAACGTGACCTCACCGACGTGCACCAAATTACCATCAAGCATCTTGAAAGCTATCAATCGTGGATGTGGAGATACCAAAAACCCAATGGCCAACCTATGGCCGTCAACACCCAGCGCGGGGAATTGAACATCATGCAAGATTACTTCCGGTGGCTGGTCAAAAAGCGCATCATCTTTGCCAATCCCGCAAGCGAACTCGAACTCCCGAAGAGGCAAAACCAACTTCTCCCCGAACCGCTGACTGTGGCTCAAGTTGATCAACTCATGAGCCTTCCTGACATCACCGATCCGCTCGGTATCCGAGACCGAGCCATTCTGGAAACCTTTTACTCAACCGCCATCAGGAGAGGAGAACTTTGCGAACTCAACCTCGAAGATCTCAACCTCCAACGACTCACCCTCAACATCCGGAAAGGTAAAGGGAACAAACCCCGCATCGTTCCCGTCGGAAAACGAGCCCTCTACTGGCTCAACCGATACCTTGAAGAAGTTCGGCCCCAACTCCTCATCCAGACCACCCAACGGGGCCTCTTCCTCACTTGCCTTGGCGAACCGTTCCCCTCCAAAGGCATGGGACAGCACATCAGCTCCATGCTACGTAAAATTGACATCGCCAAAGGTGGCCCACATCTCCTGCGTCACACCTGCGCCACTCATCTCCTCGAAAATGGCGCGGATAGTCGGTATATCCAACAACTCCTAGGCCACTCAAGCTCAGATACCACCGCGCTTTACGCCCAAGTCACCATCACCCAACTCCAGAAAATCCACGCCGAATGCCACCCAGCGGAAATCCAAACCCACAAAAACACTCGCGAGTGTCCCAATAACGAAGTATCATAAGAACATGGCTTCCAGCTTAGCTCAGTTCTATCAACGTGTCGAAGACGACGCCTTGCACCTTCCTCTTGAGGACCGCTCGAAACTTGCGAGCCGTCTTTTGGAAAGCCTCGATGATGACGAAGAACTGAGCCCCGAATGGAAAACTGAAATCCAACGCCGAGTGCAATCCATTGAAAATGGAACCGCCAAACTCATCTCCCATGAAGAGGTTCAAAAACGAGTTCGCGCAAGTTTAGCCAAGAGCAAACAAAAGTCCTGAAACACATGACCATTCAATGGCTTGAAGAAGCCCAGGAAGAATTTTGCCAAGGAGCAGGTTTTTACGAAGAACAAGTCGAAGACCTCGGGGAACGATTTATTGCACGTGTCGAAAGTGCCATTACCCGGATCCTCGCTGCTCCGCTCATGCCTCGTTGCTTCTTTGAGCAATGTCGAAAAGTTAGGGTCGAAAAATTCCCATACGCCCTCATCTACACCATAGACGAACAATCCATAAAAATCATCGCCCTTGCTCACGCTAAGAGACATCCAGATTACTGGAAGGATCGACAGGTAAAATAGATCGCAAATCCAAAGCTGCCTTCTTCTTTTTTAGCTGCCCCCAACTGCCTCCACTGTTAAATTGCTGCCGAATTGATCCGCATCTTCCAAGCTACCTTGCTGTTCTGGCTGCTCTTCATAGGCGCATCCCAGGCAAAATCGGCCCACAGTCCAGAACCGCTTCTAGGAAATTTTTCACTGAACCTACCTGAAGCATCTGAAGAGTCTTTGCTGCCAAACCTGAGAAGCATTAGAGCAAATGAGTTGCCCGGCTATGATGGCACGTTAGGGGGGACCTATTGTCACAATGATCCGATAAACAAGGTAGACCGTTTGGGCTTAGATGAAGT
>JAHDGN010000070.1 GCA_020627645.1 Akkermansiaceae bacterium | reverse complement strand
ATACCCCTCCCTCGTCAATAGCCGCGCCAAATGAGCCACCCTTCGAAACGAAACATCATCTCTTCCCGTGCTATGCCCCCCCATGATCGCCACCACTTTCTTCACTCCATCCTTCTCCACCCTTCCCTCCAACAAATCACCCAAAGCATCATCGATCGCATGATCATGAAGACGCTCCGCCAAGGCCTCAACTACGTCGGGCGACTTCTTCCCATACTTCACAAAATGATCATAGATCCGCTTATCTAAACTCAAATCCTCCTCCGCACTCCATCCCTCCATCAACTCCTCACGAGTATACAATTCCGGACGATACGGATGATACGGCAGATCAGGAAAACCAGGAAACAACAAGGCCCCACGCCCCATCAATCCCGTGAGCGAAACCTCCTCAGGAAATTGGCACCCTAAAAAGATCGCTCCCTCACACTGCAGCCCATTCCAATCCAACTCAACACTCCTTAAATCCAGCCCCTGAACAACAGTCCAATTCAAATTCCCCTCCCGTCGCACCAATTGGTCCAACGAATCAATTTCCCGAACAGTTTTACAATTCATGATTCAATCACTTCCTTCCTCAAAACCCCCACGTATGGCAAGTTCCGATATTTCCCATCAAAATCCAATCCATATCCAACCACAAATTCATCCCCAATCTCAAAAGCCGAATAATCCGCCTCCACCTCCTCAATCCTCTTCTTGTCCTTTGTTAATAAAACACAAGTCCTGACTTCTCTTGCACCCAAATCCTGCAACTTCGCCGAAACGACGGACAAAGTCCTCCCAGTATCCAAAATATCATCCAACAACAAAATCGAACGCCCTTTCACATCCGGCATCGTCCGATCCAAAAAATCAACCCGGCCCGAGCTTTCTGTCCCCCCATGGTAACTAGCGACATTCAGACACTCGATCTCCAACTTCAAAGGCACCCGCCTCAATAAATCTGCCATAAAAACCAACGCCCCTTTCAAAATGGCCACCACCTGCAATGTCGGCTCGTCTTTAAAATCCCCATAAATCCGCTCCGCAATGGCATCCAATCGCTTCTCAATCACCTCCTCGGCAATCAAAACCTTCTCAATATCATTGTGCACAGACCCAACTAGCCCGATCCCCCCGATCAGGCCAAGAAAACTCATCTCTAAACCACAAGATGGTCAAAACTTAAGAAATCTTAAGAAGATGAAATTTTTTCCCATTGAGTATGCATGAAACTGCACCTACATTCTCCAAATGACGAGATCTCGATTCCCTCTGATCATATTGGTTGCCCTCCTATTAGGAACAGCCATCTCGAGTGCGAACGTAATCATCAACGAAGTTCACTACGATCCGCAGAACGAAGCATCTCCGGCCGAATTCATCGAACTCCATAACTCAGGAACCACCGCCGTTAGCCTCGCTGGCTGGTCCATCACAGACGCCATCGAATACACCTTTCCGGCAGGAACCTCCATTCCCGCCGGTGGCTACCTCGTCATTGCTCAAAACCCAGCCACCATCAACACCGTGTTTGGAGTTAGCAATGCCCTCGGCCCATGGACCGGGAAACTCAAGAACGATGGCGAAGAAATCGATCTCCGAAATTCCTCAGGTGCCATTATCGACCAAGTCGACTACAAAGCAGGCTTTCCATGGCCAACCGGAGCCCGCGGGCAAGGAAGATCCATGGAACTCCTCTCGCCAACCTTAGACAACAACCTCGGCGGATCTTGGCGTTCGTCAGGCACGGTTTTCGAAACTGACTACATCATCGAATCCTCCACCAATTGGAGATTTCGCAAAGGGACTTCAGAAGCCTCCTCGCCCACCTCAGCCTGGAGAGAACTCTCATTTTCAGAAGACAGCAGCTGGCAAACAACCCGCACCCCAGTCGGTTTTGGAGATCCAGGCCTCAACACCACCCTTTCTGATATGAAAGGCAACTACACCTCAGTCTTCTTCCGCCACACCTTCAATGTTGACCCCGCCAACATTCCCTCAAAACTCCTCCTCCGCACTTATGTCGATGACGGGGCTATTATCTGGATCAATGGCGTCGAAGTCCGCCGCATTCACCTCCCAACCGGAAACCTAGCGTATAACGCCACCGCCAGCAGCCACGACGTCGAGTGGGAAGAATTCACGCTCTTTGGCGCTCAAACATTCCTGAATGCCGGTCAAAACATCATTGCTGTCCAAGCCTTCAACTCCAACATCGCAAACTCAGACTTCTCCTTCGATGTCACTCTTGCCACCGTGGATTCAGGAACCGGAAACGATGGACCGACCCCAGGCTCAATCAATAGCTCTATCGCTGCAAACGCCCCCCCCATCATCCGACAAGTCAACCACACCCCCCAAAGCCCAACCTCTTCCGATCCTGTGATCGTCACCGCCAAGGTGACCGACTCCGATGGACTCGAAAAAGTCACCCTCGAATACCAAAGAGTTGCTCCCGGAAACTACATCCGAACAACCGACGCCGCCTACCAATCCACCTGGACTCCCATCACCATGGTCGATAACGGCTCCAACGGTGACACCACCGCCAACGACTCAATCTTTACCGCAACCATTCCAGCCTTCTTACACCTCCACCGCCACCTCTATCGCTACCGCATCATCGCCAAAGACAACCTTAGTTCTCAACAACTCGTTCCATACCAAGACGATGAACAGCGCAATTTTGCCTACTTCGTTTACGATAACTTCCCTTCCTGGTCGGGCGTTTTCGAAGCAGGTGGCACATCCACGACCTTCCCGTCAACCATGATGGGCAACCTCCCCACCTACCACCTGATCGCCAAATCATCCGACGTCACAAATTCACAGTATAACCCGTCTCAAAAAAATAGCCGCTACCGAGCCACTCTCGTCTACGACGGAAGAGTCTACGACAATATCGAATTTAAAATTCGAGGTGAACAATCAACCTACGTTTCAGGAAAAAACAAATGGCGATTCTATGCCAACCCTGCCCGAAAATTTAGAATCCGTGACAACTGGGGAAAGCGCTACGACGAAGACTGGACCACGATCAACCTTCAAGCAAATGCCACTCCCTGGGTTCCCATCAACCGAGGAATGACCGGACTCGATGAAGCACCAACGATGCGAATGCATGAAGTCGCCGGCGTCCTCGCCCCCAGAACTCACTACCTTTCACTCCGCATTATCGACGAAAGCACTGAAACGACTGCATACCAGTATAACAGTGACCTCTGGGGACTCTACCTCGCAATCGAACAACCGAATGGATCCTTCTTAGACGAACGAGATTTCGCTGACGGAAACATCTACAAGATCGAAAATAACGGCGAAGGCGATAGAAAGGAACAAGGAGCCACCCACCCCACCGATAACTCTGACTGGAATTCTTTCAACACCAGCAGCGGAAGCGCTCAAAATGTGCAATGGTGGCGAGATAACGTCGACCTTCCTTCATACTACACTTTCCGCGCCCTCAACCGCCTATTTGGAAACGTCGATTTAAGAGAAGGGTGGAACCACTACGTCTACCGAGAACCAACCGAAGACAAATGGTACATCATGCCCTGGGACTTCGACATGATGTTTATTCCCAAAACTCACTGGGATGGCACCGTCAGGCAAAGAAACTCGATCAACAACCATGCCGTCCTTGCCATCGAGTTTCGAAATCGTGCTCGTGAAATCCTCGACCTTGTCGCCTCCGACAGCTCCAACAACGGAGGACAAATCGGTCAAATGATCGACGAATACCTTCAACTCATCAATCCCTCCGGCCAGTCTCCAACTTGGGCAGACCTTGATGCCCACATTTGGAACGAACACCCCAGAACCAGCGACGGCAGCAACGTTCCCGGTATCGGGCCAACCCCTCCCCACCGAGGAAACTTTTTTGCGCCCACCTTTATGTATAGCTTTAACGGAGGTTCGTTCACACGAACTCTCTCCTCAGCAGACGTGGAAGGATTCGCCGACTACATCCTAAAATATACCACCAACACTTTCCCCGGCTCATCATGGGCCGTGAACAATGGCAACCCTCTTGGATACGGATATGAATATGTAAAATCCGAGGCCAATGACCCCAACATCCCCAATAAACCAACCCTCACCTACTCAGGTCCCGCTGACTACTCCCCCGATAGCCTCACTTTTACCAGCAGCTCATTCTCCGACCCCAACGGAAACGCCACCTTCGGAAAAATGCGTTACCGCATCGCCCAAATCGCAGCACCCGGACTCGACGGATACATCACCGGATCTCCCCGAACCTACGAAATCGAAACCGTAGCCACCTCTGGAGACATAACCCCATTCACTTCCTCATACACCTTCCCCCCCACCATCGCCACCCCCGGCTTCACCTATCGCGTTCGAGTTCAACACGAAGACTCTTCCGGACGCACCAGTCACTGGTCTGACCCCATTCAGTTCACACCAACATCTCTCGACCCCAGCCTCTGGGCGAACAATCTCATCATCACCGAAGTCATGTATCACCCCGCTGATCAACGTCCCACGTCTGGAGAGACATTCACCGATAAGGATGATTATGAATTCATCGAACTCAAAAATATTTCTTCCACCGTCACTCTCGATCTCTCCCAACTCAGCTTCACCGATGGGATCCTCTTCGATTTCGCCACCGCCACTCAAACCTCCCTCGCACCTGGTGAAACAATCATCATTGCCAAAAACACAACCGCCTTCGAACAACGATATGGAACTTCTCTTCCCCTGATTGGGCAATTTGCGTCCGGAAACCTTAGCAATAGAGGAGAAACCGTGACCATCTCTCTGAACCAAAATACACCCGTGATTAGCTTCACCTACAGTGACGATCCCCCATGGCCCACCGCTGCCGATGGCGACGGAGTCTCCCTCATCCTTAACTCCCTACAAGCCGGACAGGACCTCAACAATTCCACTTCTTGGACCACCAGTTCCACCTTCCTTGGAACCCCAGGAGTCGATGAATCCCCAACCACCGGATCCGGCTATGACCTGTGGCTCACCAACCACTTCTCCCCAACCGAAATCGCAAATCCTGCAATCACAGGCCCATTTGCCGATCCCGACAATGATGGCGCAGAAAATCTACTCGAATACGCCCTCGCCACCGACCCCAATGTGCCTCTCAACGTCTATGCTCATCTGACCCCTGGAACAACAACCTCCGGTGGAAGCACATACTCCTCACTCAGCTATGTCAGAAGACAAAATGCCCCAGACATTCAATTTGTGGTCGAAATCTCCAACGACCTCGTGAACTGGCGAACCGGCCCAACTCACATCACCCCAGTGTCTACCACTGATCTAGCAAACGGAACTGACCTGGTAGTTGTAAGATCGAACGTGACCCAAACGACCGCGACCAAAGAATTTTACCGCATTCGCGTGATCAACACACCGTAAGGGTGGGACTTCTCTATCCCCCCATCGACCGCCTTCCCTCAAAGGCTCTCGAGAGAGTCAACTCGTCTGCAAATTCCAACCCGCCACCAGCGGGTAAACCCTGCGCCAACCGTGTCACTCGACACCCGATTCCTTCCAAAACTTCGCTCAAATAACTCGCCGTCGCCTCCCCCTCGACATCAGCACTCATCGCCAAAATCACTTCAACCTCATTCTGACCTCTCACCCGCCGAACCAACTCCCCAATCCGTAGATCTTCAGGCCTCACATCATCCAACGGAGATAACTTCCCTCCCAAACAATGATAAAGTCCCCGAAAAACTCCAGCTCTCTCAATTGGCAAAACATCTGTCGGCTGCTCAACCACACACATCAAATGAGCATCCCGTCCAATCTCATCACACACCACACATCCCCCCTCTCCCACAAAAAATCCACACTCACCCCCTCACCTCATCATGACACGCCTGCAAACTCCCAGCCAAACCCAAAGGGCTAGCTTTTGAACTCTGCAACAAATAAACCGCCACCCGCTCCGCACTCCGAGGACCAATTCCAGGCAACCTCTTCAACTCATCAATCAACCCCCGCACCTCCACCGGATAGTCAATCTTCGACATCGCTCGTTTTCTGTTTTGCCCGTTCCTGAATCCACTCATCCAACGTCGTAGGCTTACGCGTCGACCCCACGAGCCGATCACAGGGCATCAAATGCATCCCCGCATACACCACCGCAGAAAACCAAGCCCAAACCACCGACAACAACATCCCAAAAGGTTTCCAAAAAATCCCCCAAACCCCCAAAGCCGGCACCAACATCAAAGACAAAATCAAACCACTAAACCCCAAACAAAACCTCTTCTGACCACCAGGAGTGCCCAAAATTGCCCCAATCAGACCAAAACAAAAAATCGCCGTCACAATGATGCCCACCGGGCCCGGCAACCCCAAGTCACTCTTCATCTCCATCCCCGACTTCTCCCAAAACGCCCTTAACCCCTCGGTCACCCCCCCAAACACCCCCAACATCTCAACTGCCACCCCTAAAAAAAGAGAGACAAAAGCAAAAATCACAAGAGGAGCAGCAACCTGCCCTACCGGTTTAACCGTCTGAGCCATCGGAACGCCCAGGCCATAGCAAAACCAACACCCTCAAGCAAAATATTTCACCCTCCCGAACCACCAACCCCAAAAATAAAAAAACAATGCAACTTTCTCGACCGTATCTTGTTCACTCTATCGAAGGGCCAAAACCATGAAAAATCACCCCGATCACAAACCACTCTCCAACAACGAAATCGAAACCACCGAATTCGAAAACGACCCCATCTGGCCAGCTCTCGAACACGCCACCAACACTCAACCATCCCCACAATTCGTCGATCAGACCTTGAGACGGGTTCGCATCGAATCTCATCGCCCATCTCCCTGGTGGAAATCACTTTTCTCCCCCAAACCCCTCATCACTGCCGGTGCCCTCGCTGTGCTGGCACTGGCTGCTGTCCCCCTTCTCACCGACACCCCCAACCCAACACCCGCCCCAATCGCCAAAAACCACTCCAACTTGGATGACACTTCCTCGAACGAACTCGAAGACACCCTCGCCAGTGCTTTCCTCGCCCAAGCGGTAGAAGATCCCGAACTCTTCTCGGACCAAGAAATCGTCTCCCTCATTTTCTAACCACCAACAAGCTTTCAGACAGCCCGCTCCGAAACGAACTCCCGTTCGACCAACCTCATCGACCCATGAAATTTTTTTTACCTCTATTGCTCACCTCACTGACTGCTAACGCCAAACCCCTCTCCATCGAGGTTGTCCACAACACCGCGCGTGAAATCGACAACGCCCTCGTTTCTGCTCAAATAAAGCAAAAAATCACCCCAAATCCCATTGTTGACGACGCCACATTTGTCCGTCGAGCCTTCGTCAACATCATCGGAAGAACACCCACCCTCAACGAAGCAAAACACTTCATCGACTCAAAGGATCCCGAAAAAAGATTCAAAATCGTCGACAAACTTGTCCAAACACCAGGATTCAACTCCCAACTCTTCAACTTCTGGACAGACCTCCTTCGCGTCAAAACCCGAAACGAAACCGCCGGCCTCGGATGGCACGTCTGGCTAAAAAATGCCGTCAATAAGAACATGCCCTACGACCACATGGTCAACCACATGCTCTCCGCCCAAGGCCACGTCGCCGACAACCCAGCAGCCGGATACTACCTCCGCGATCGCGGCATGCTCCTCGACAACGTCTCCAACACCGTCCAAGTCTTCCTCGGTCAACAGATCGGCTGCGCCCAATGCCACGACCACCCCTTCGACGACACCACTCAGATGGAATACTTCCAACTCGCCGCCTTTCTAGGGGGCACCGAATACCGATTCCAAGGAGGTCGCGACAAAATCAAAGAATTAGTCGGCGTCGCCCCGGGCAAAAACAAAAACATGATGGGCATGGCCAACATGTCCCGCAAAGAACGCCGAGAAATGCGCCAGAAAATGAAAGGCAAACTCCAAAAAGCCCGCGATCTCGGATCTGTCTTCCGCTACCACAACCGCAACGCCCTCTACGACAACCCACAAAAAGAACTCAAACTACCGAAAGACTACCAATACGACGACGGAAAGCCTGGTGAAAACGTCAAACCAGGATTCCTCTTCGGACTCGAAACCAAAGACATCCCACCCACTCAACGCCGCAAATACTTCGCCAAATGGGTCACCTCCCCGAAAAACCCCTACTTCACCAAAGTCATCGCCAATCGCCTCTGGAAACAAGCCTTCGGATACGGCCTCGTCGCCAACCCAGACGACTGGTCCAACTCCCCCGACCCACTCTTCCCCGAAATCGTCGACCTTCTCGAGAAAGCAATGATCGCAGCCGACTACGACCTAAAGCAATACCTCCGAATTCTCTACCAAACCAAACTATTCCAGCGCCAAGTCACCTCAGAATCCCCCGCCCCAGGATTCTCCTTCCACTTCGCCGGACCAGCTCTCCGACGCCTTTCCGGCCCCCAGCTTCGCGACTCCCTGATCACCCTCCTCTCAGGTAACATCGACCACAATACCGACGAATCACTCCAAAAATCTTGGACCAAATACGTCACCTCGTTCAAAGCATTGATGAAGGCAGACCAACAGCAACTCGCCGCCATCGACAAAGCCTCCGATTACTCCGAAGTAGAACGCCGCAAAGTCCAAAAGGAAATCTCCCAACTCAACACCCAAATGCGCAAAGCCAAAGGAGAAGGGGACGCCGCACTCGTCAAAAAAATCCAACAACAAATCCGCGACACCCGACGCCTCGCCAACCAAAAGACCGCAAAGGAAGGAAAGAACATGATGGACATGGAAGCAAACCAAGTCCCCATTGCCATGATGGCCCAAGCAGCCACCCGACGCCGCGCCCCTCGAAGCCGACCTGACCACCCAGAAAACCACCTTCGCACCTCCGAACTTCCCACCCCCGCCAATAGCGGATCCACCGTTGCCCAATTTGGTGGCACCGACGCCGAATCCCCCTCATCCGCCCACACCGACGCCTCCGTCCCCCAAATCCTCCGCCTCCTCAACGGACAAGAGACCAACCTTCTCACCGATCGAGGCCGATTCGCCAACCACCTTCGCCAACAAAAAACCGCCAAAGACCGACTCCAATTCCTCTTCCTCTCCATCTACGCCACCTACCCGTCCAAAACGGACCAAAAACAGTTCCTGAGCGAAGTCCAAACCCCACAAGACGCCGCCACCCTCGCCCGCGCCATGCTCACCTCAAACCGCTTCCTCTTCGTCCAATAACCCCCTCAACCAAGCAAAATCAAAACTCCGAAATCTTAATCCTGAACTCGTAAATCCCAAGCCCCCCCTTAACCAAGCAAAATCAAAATTCTGAAATCTAAAATCTGAACTCGTAAATCCCATGACCCATCTTCAACTCGATCCCGAATCCCGCCGCGACTTCCTCTCATCCACCGCCCGAGCCGCCCTCGGAGTCTCCATCGGCGGTGCCGCAGCCTCATGGTTCAACTCCGCCGAAGCCGCCGAAGCCATCGCCAAATCAAACGGAAAAGCCAAACACGTCATCTACCTCTACATGGCCGGTGGCATGACCCACATCGACACCCTCGACCCCAAACCCGAGGCCCCCTCAGAATACCGAGGCCCCGTCAAAGCAATCTCAACCAATGTCGATGGCATCCAACTCGGACACCACTTCGAAAAAACCGCCAAACACGCCGACAAAATGGCCATCATTCGCTCCATGAACTCCACCCAAGGAGCACACGCCCAAGGGAACTACCACATCCACACCGCCTACACCGAACGAGCCTCACTCACCCACCCATCTCTCGGATCATGGGCCAATAAACTCGACCCTGCCCGACTCAAAAGCACCCTCCCACCATTCGTCACCGTCCACGCCGGCAATCGCCACCCCGGCGCCGGATTCTTCGAACCCTCACTCGCCCCACTCCCAGTAGGCGACGCCGAAAAAGGCCTCCAGTTCGCCAAAAAGAAAAAGAACATCTCCGAAAAACAATTCAACCGTCAGATTGCCCTCCGCGCCAAACTCGACACCGAATTCGCCGCCCGCTTCAACAAAGGGCAGCGCAATGTCAGAGCCTACGACGAAATGTTCGACGCCGCCGTGAACCTGATGAAATCAAAGGACCTCGAAGCCTTCGACCTCTCCAAAGAAACCAAAGAAACCCACCTCGCCTACGGAACTGAAAAATTCTCCAAAGGCGTTCTCCTCGCCAGAAGGCTCGTCGAAAATGGCGTCCGCTTCGTCGAAGTCCAATATCGAGGATTTGACTGGCACTCCAACAACTTCACCCAAGCAGACGAAAAACTCCCTGTCCTCGACCAAGCATACGCCGCTCTTCTCACCGATCTCAAACAACGAGGCCTCCTCGATTCCACCCTCGTCGTCATCGCCACCGAATTTGGACGAACCCCGCTCATCGACTCAGATGCCGGTCGAAACCACTTCCCCAAAGCCTTCTCCTTCGCCCTCGCCGGAGCCGGTATCAAAGGAGGCACCGTCTACGGAGCCACCGACAAAACCGCCTCCAATGTCATCACCGACAAAACCTCCGCTGCCGACTTCAACGCAACCATCGCAGCCGCCATGGGACTCAACCACGACCAGGTCATCTACTCCCCAAGCCGCAGACCCTTCAAAATGGGAGGGAAAACCGGTCAACCCATCAAAGAAGTCCTAACCTAAAACCACCTTCATAAAACCTCGGGGGTCTCCCCGACATACTAGACCGGCCCGGCAAAAAAAGCCGGGCCGGTTTTTTAACGCCCCCAAATTTTCCCAACCAAACCTTCACTATTCACCAGTCACCAGTCACCATTCCCCCACAATGCCGGCGGAAAAAAAACTCACCCCCATGATGGCTCAATACATGGCCATGCGCAAAACCCTCCCCGACGACATCCTCCTCCTCTACCGCCTCGGCGACTTCTACGAAATGTTCTTCGAAGATGCCAAAACGGCAGCCTCCATCCTCAACGTGGCCCTCACCAAACGAAACGACATCCCCATGTGCGGCGTCCCCCACCACGCAGCCCAAGGCTATATTGCCAAACTCATCACCGCCAATAAACGCGTCGCCATCGCCGAACAAACGTCCGAACCACAACCCGGCAAAATCGTCGAACGCGAAATCGCTCAAATCATTTCCGCCGCCACCGTCGACGACCTCTCCCTGCTCGACGACACCAAGCCCAATTACCTCGCCGCCGTCCACCTCGGCGGAACCACCAAAAACACCACCTTCGGACTCGCCTGCGCCGACCACACCACCGGCGAATTTACCGTCACCCAATTCTCCGACCTTCAACAACTTCAAGACGAACTCACCCGCCTCTCCCCATCCGAACTCCTCATCTCCGATGAACAAGTCCAAGAACTCGGACACCTCCGCCATTCAATGCCCTACGACGGCTACGCCTTCCTCCCCGACCAAGCCCAAAACACCCTCACCGAACACTTCAAAGTCCAATCACTCGACGGCTTCGGCTGCACCGAACTCACCTCCGCCACCGCCGCCGCCGGAGCCATTCTCCACTACCTCACCTACCAACTCCGCCGGAACTGTGACCACCTCCGCTCCCTCACCGTCCGCAACTCCGCCGACCACGTCCTCATCGACTCCGCCTCCCAACTCAATCTCGACCTCGTCGAATCACGATCAGGAAAACAACACACCCTCCTAGGAGTCCTCGACCGCACCTCCACCCCCATGGGTGCCCGAAAACTTCGAGACTGGATTCTCCACCCCCTGCGCGAACTCGCCCCCCTCACCGCCCGACTCGACCTCGTCCAATCACTCCTCGCCGAACCCTACCTTCTCACTACGCGACACCCTCAAGGAAATCCGCGACATC
>JAHDGN010000069.1 GCA_020627645.1 Akkermansiaceae bacterium | reverse complement strand
CAGAACCCAATTCCACCCACAGATTCTGCGGAGGAGGCCAAAAAGTTTTCATCCAACTTTCTCAGAAAGCTCCTACCATTCACACCGCTCCCCGTTCTTGGATCTATGGATGTGCCTATCGACTTGCAGCCAAACATTGCCGCGACAACGATTCCAGAAGGTCCCGCGAAGCCTCTTGGGGCGAACTTCAAACAACCAATACGAAATCCCATACCCACCATCCCGAATGGCCCGACCTTCTTGGTGTCATGGACGATTGCCTCAACGAACTTCCTGAAAAATATCGCACCGCAGTAGTTGGCCATCACCTCATGGGCAAAACTCTTAAACAACTCTCCTCCGAAGACTCCATCTCTCTCCCAGGGATGAAAAAAAGAATCGACCGCGCTCTCGAACTCCTTCGCAACCTCCTCAAACAAAAAGGAATCACCACAACCACGTCCGTCATCGGAACAACCATGGCTAATGGCATGTCAACATGGACCGTGCCCGCCTCACTGTCGAAAAAACTTCTTTCGATTCCCTCAACCAAACTTCCAGTAGCAATCAAAACAATACCCCCTTTCACCCTTCCAAAAATCACCGCTGGGATCAGCATCATAGCTGTAACTGGAATCGTCGCCGTGAATTGTACGAGCGATTCGTCTCAATCCTCAATGGCACAAGCCCTATCACCCAAGAAGACCCTTGACACAGAGACCCATCAAACCTTTCAAAAAAATTCACCCGAAAAGAGAAAAACACTCTCACAAAAACTTCGAAACCTCTCCAAGCTTCCGGCCGGGGAATGTCAAAAAGCCCTGTTTCAACTAGGCGAAAAAATCGCACCTCTCATCACTTCAGAAGAAGAACTCAATCGAGTCCTCATCGCTTCCAATGTCCTCATCATCGACAGAGGCCCTTCAAACAGAAACTCTTCAAATTTTGATTTTTTCTTCAAAGCAATCTCCAACTATTGGTCCAAAAACAATCGCCAATCCAAATTCCAAGAATGGCTCACCGCACTGAACGAAAAAAACGGCTCAGTCATACCGTTCGGAGAGGGAGGTGGCGGCTCAATTTTCAATTTTCGTGATCCCTACAGACTTGCAGTCACTCAGTTCGCGATCAGCTGGATTGATGAAAACCCTGAAACATTCACCTCCTGGTTGGTCAAACATGATACCGAAGTCAATAAATCTCTCACAGTTATCGGCCAGGACCCACTTGATTACTGGAGTCAGAACGATCCCAAAACCTTCTTAAAACTCACCGAAAAATCACTCCAAAAACGCCAGTCAGAATGGCTTAGATTTAAAAAAGGAAACGACAATCCGTACGAACCTTATACTAGACTCCAATTCGCTATTTCTCAATCAGGAAACTCGATCATGGGTGGATTTTATAAGCACTTTCTTCATCAACTCGAAAACAACGTCATTGAAACAGCTCAGCTCCTAAAGTCGCTTGCCCATCGATATCCAGATGATGGGGTTCTCGACCAACTTTTTGCTCGCGTCGGAACGGCATGGGCCGAGGTTGATCCGGACGCTGCTCAAGAATGGGGCGAGAACTTAGAAAACGAACATTATCTACATTCTTTCACCTCGGGTCTAATCAGTCACTTTTCTCAGAGTGATCCAAAAGGAATCGCTCAGTGGTTCTCCGAGACACTTCCCAAAAAATCACAAATTAGAAATGCTTATGGGCTCGCTCGAGATTGGGCAAGAAAGGACCCAGGAAGCGCTCTCTCTTGGGCCTCAACAATCAACGACCCATCCGTCAAATTACGCGCAGCCGAGGGTGTTTATGTTGAGACTGTCAGCCTCGACCTACTCAAAGGGCTTTCGGTTCTCAAAGAACTCGACCTCAGTGAAAATCAGCAAAATTTGTTCATCAAAAGAAACATCAACTTCACTACTGAACAAATCACCGAGGAAGCCTTCCAAAAAGCAATCGAACAGACCACTCCCCCTTCTCACAACGCACTCGTTTCAATCTACTTCCGCTCAGAATTCAAAAACAACCCCGACCCACTAGAAACCGCAAATAGAGCCACCACGTGGCCTCACCCCGAACAACGAAACGCAGCCATTTCCGCCGTATATCATTCTTGGGTCGGAGACCTTCGAGCCGATGAATCAAGGAATCAGGCCGCCGCCGATTGGCTCAACTCCACCGATCTAGCTCCAGACCTGAAAAACCGCCTTCTTAAAAATTAGACCAAATCGCTCTTCCCCCATGGCGGCGACTTCCAGCCGCCAAGCCTTTCCCCCCAACCAAATCACCTTATCTCGAACCCTTTTCCCAAAAGACCTCTCAATAAGCCCCCTTCAAAAATAAGGTCGCTACATAGACCACTCCGTCACCGTAGTTTTCTCCCAAATCCACCTCTTTCACCACCTCCCACCCCGTCCTCTTCAACATCCCCTTCAAACCGGCATCAGTAAAAAACCTTAACTTTTGTTCAGTTTCCTCTTCCTTCAAAACCTCTCCTTTGTCGTTCTTATATCGATACCGATGTCTCCTCACCAAACTCCCTGCAGATTCTTTCAGCCGATGCCTCGTCTCCAACTCACCAACCTCCCCATCTTCCAACTCAATCGCTCGATCAAAATACCACTCATTCTCCGGCAACTCACCCGACAACTCAGCCCACGGGAAAAATAATGTCACATATAGCTCTTCCGCTTGCTCTCTCAAACGCTTCAACTGCTTCTCAGGATCCTCAAACAATTGAAAAGTAAACGCTGGAATGATAATCCGATCATAACTCCCTTCATGCTGCTGCCAAGCCCCCTCAATCACCTTCGCTTCTGGCCACCTCTCTCGAGACATCGAAATCATCTCCCCTGAAACCTCCAAACCCAACACCTCAAATCCCGCTTCCACTAAGGGGCCTAACAGCCTCCCCGAACCCGAACCCACATACAAGCACTCCCCCTCTTTTCCTTCCAAAAATTCTCGTAATAAACAGATCTCGTCTGGCGCCTCCTCCGCCTCCCAAAACAAATCATGCCATTCCCCCTCCAAACCCTCATAACTTCCATTCATCAACCTTCCTTTCTCTTCGGAACTTTTTGTTCAACCACCAACGAATGAATGGTCGTCGGCCCATGAATCCCTTCGCCATTCACCGTCACAGGTCTCAATCCCTTTTCAGCATCTTCACGAAATAAGATCACCGCATCATCACCATGCGTTGCTCTAAAATCATCCACTGTAAACACCTCGGTCAGCTGGGTCTTCTTCATCACCGCACCCCGCGCCACAATATCTTCCATCGCCTTAAACTTTGGCCCACCGTAGAAACAAAACCTTCCCCTCATATGACTCGCCACAGCTTTGGAATGATGCTCTCCCGCATCCTCCGGAGTGATCTGCCACACGTTTGCCTTCCCAAATCGATGGGCAAATTCCTTCGCCGCCAACGAATTCACCTCATCATTCGGTGTCGCCGCAATCAAGTGCCCCAACCCCGCAAAATCCAATTCCTCCTCCGCATACTCAGACAAAATATTCGCCCGGAGAGCCCGCAACCCCTCTAACCTAGCCGCCGAAACTTTTTCAAATCTCGTATCCAATAACAAACAATGATGTCCCTCTGCCACAAGGCCTTTAGCGACCGTCACAATCCAAGGGTCCGCACCAGCAAATAAAACTCCTGTCGGATTCGCATCAGACAAACCCAAGCGCCTCGCCAACGGAGCCGCCAACAAACCATAAAACGTCACCGTCCCTAAAATGACGATAAACACCAGCGGCACCAATTCTTTCGCCTGCAATGCCAATTCAGCATAAAACCCACTCTCCGGAAAAACCTCTGCCGCATGCACAATCTCCAACGCAAAAACCGAGGTCACCGCCGCTGCCACAATCCCTCGAGGTGCCAACAACGCCAAAAACAATTGCTCCTTCACGGTCACTTTATCCGATCCTCGGTTCGCCAAAAAAACAGAGGCCGGCCTCACCACCAAAATCAACAATGCCAAGAAAAACAACCCCCTCCCCCAGACCGCCCCCAATTCATCCAAGCCAATCCGCCCCGATAACATCAAAAATAACAACGAAATAATCAACACTCGCAAATGCTCCTTAAACTCCAGAATATGCTTCACCGAAACCTTCTTCTGATTCGCCAAAGCCACCCCTAAAACCGTCACCGTCAACAACCCCGATTCATGCTGCAATGCATTCGATCCTGCAAAGCCCACCCCCACCAAAGCCAAGAAAAACAAACTCTCGAGAAAATCCGGAATCAAATGCTCCGACATCAAATACTCCGCCAACTTTGCCAACACCAAACCACACCCCATTCCGATCAATCCCGTCTTCAACAACGCTAAAACCACATCATCCCAACTCCTTCCCAATCCCCCTTCTTTGATCGTAATAAAGACTAAAACCGCAAGAACCGCACCAATCGGATCAACGACAATCCCCTCCCACTTCACAATCGATGCCATCTTGCGCCTCGGCTTAATCAACCTCAACAATGGAGCCACAACCGTCGGCCCAGTGACCACCAAAATTGCCCCCAACAATCCACAGATCTGCCAATGATACCCCAACGCCAACTTTGCCGCGAGTGACGTCAAAATAAACGCAATCACCACTGTCCAAGTACACAGCCGCAAAACCGGAGTCCCCGCCTCCTTCAACTCCGAAAACTTCAAAGTCAATCCACCCTCAAACAAAATAATAGCCACAAAAAATCCCACCACTCCCAACAATGCCGACTCATTCGCCAAATAGTCGTCAATTCGAACCTCCGTAAAATAAGACAACCCAAAACCAAAAAGCAAAAGCAACAAGATCGACGGTAACCTTAACCTCCACGCCGTCCACTGGGCCACCACCCCCAACACCAACAAACACCCCAAATAGGCCAACATACTCATCCTCCCCTCCTCCGAGACTCCTGACGCCGCAAAAAAATACAGCGAATCCATAAACCCAAGAATTTCCATACCCCCATCATCTACCCGTTAAAATCGGACCTCAACCCAATAAACAGGCCAAGATCCCCGCCACCCTCACCCACGAATCACAAAATCACTCTTCGTTCACACTCCCACCATCCTCCAACACAACCCGGAAAAACCTCTTCTCCCCATTCATCACAAAATTTCGCACCAAGACACCCCCCGTCCCATTCACATGCTCCTCGAGCGTCCATTCCCCAGACGCCATGTCATCAGTCGACTCAACACGATAAACCAAACCCGCCCCAGCTAACCAACTTAGCATCACCCTGTCATCCTCTCGATCCAACGAGACTACGTTGATCTCAACCGCTTCCTCAACTCCTCCAATCTCCACAGTTGTCACATCAAGATCAAAACGAAACTGATCTCCAGATCCCATGGAACCAATCACCCCACTCATCGCAGACAAAGCCGCCTCCTGCAAAGATTCAGCCGAAATCCCCCCAGCCAATAGACCATCACCCTGACCCACCACATCCAAGTTCAAAAATGGAGCCCCTCCACCAACTGAGAACTCAGAAAAACTTCCACCACCACTTGCTCCAATTCGAGCCTCAATCCTTTCGTTACCTGGTACTCGGTCAATCTCCAAAACCGAAAACGCCTCGTTCTGAAACGCCTGTCCCGTTGCCACTTCTCCCACCCAGCTCAGCTCGCCAACCTTTACCTCGATTCTCAAACCTAGATTTGATGTATACGCTGCCTGAGAACTTCCCCCAAAATTCGAACTCGTTTTCCACCTCTCCACCGACCCAGCATCATCATTGTAGATCATGCGAAATTCCACAACGTCCCCAACTGCCACCCCCTGGAATGAGCCAGAAGACTCTGTCACCGCGCCATTTCCCGACCAGACAACAACTTCCGATTGAGCTTTACCAACAAACAAAACTGCGAAAGCAACACCAAGAAAAGTCGACATATCCTTCATGCCCTTCCCCGTATTTCCTCCTATTCCGACAATCAACAATAAATACACGCAATAAAAAGCTGGCGATTTGTTAAAAATTCCCATTTCTCCTTTTTTGCCCACACCTTTTAGTCATGTGTGGTATAGGTTTCTCTCGAATGAAACACCTGTTCCTTGCTCTTCTCCTGACCCTCCCCGCCATCGCTCAAAAACAAATCCATGTCTTTGTGTGCCTCACCCAAAGCTATTTCAAAGCTCCATTGAAAAAGATGAACTCTGACCCCCTACTCCTCACCAAATCTCTCATGTATCCTGGCTCCTTTCTCCTTCACGACTCAATCGAAGTCTGGCTCAAGAATGGCTCAAAAAAACAAATCCGCCAAGCAGCCTCAAAAGCATACGCCAAAAATCAAAAAATCTCTGTCAAAGCGGCAAAGACAATTTTTCCAGCTCTAAAATAAAATTAATCCCCCTCTAGCCAGCCACGCTAACGAACCCGGATGTTTCATGAAACAGTTTGAGTTCGCCTCAGGTCATTGCATTTCAGTGAGCGGACGCCGATTTCGAAGACAACGACCTGAAATTTAATAAGATGGGACAAAATCGAGCTGGGATCATGAAGTATTCGGGCTTGGTAAAGCGACGCACACAAAGGGCCACTTCCTTCAATTCCTCAACCCCACACGAACCCTCACAAACTTTTTCAGCGCCAAGCCTCCACCCACCTCCAAAACAACCAACTCTCGCTCATCCGCCCGAGCGCTTCCATCCCCAACCAAATCTACAGTAACTCGAGTCCAATTGACCAAATCCCCCGACTCCTCAATCTCCCAGATCAAGTCCTCAACTCCCACCCTTCTCAAAAATTGAAATCGAGAACCACCATTCTCTCGAGGCACAATCTTCATTCCGCTCTCTCCTCCAACCACCAATGGATCCGTTCCAAAAGCATACTCCTCCAAGTTCGTCCACCCATCTCCATCCACATCGCCCAGTGGGCCACTTGCCGAAACACCCTCATACGCACTTGTCCATAAACCATAGGTCAAACACTCAACATCACCAGCCCCGGGAGTGCCCGCATCAACCGAACTACTTGTCCAAACCCCAACCTGCCCCTGGTCAACCACCCCCTCCCCATTAGCACACAAACGCAAGGTCCTCCCTGCACCATCACTCTCCCGATACCAAACATCATTGTAGACGAAACCAGACAAGACCCCATCATCCGCACTCCTCAAAATCAACTCCTCTCCATCATTGTCCAATTTGCCACGATACTCACCAAAAACTCTCACCCCACTCCCATACCTCATCTCAAAAGCCAACCGGTTCGCAACCACCACTCCAAACCCTCCAGCTTCCAAAACCGACCCCACTGGAAACTCAAACTCAATCCCTTCAACAAACCGGACCCCACTCAAATCCATCTCAGATTCGCTCACATTTCTCACCTCCAACCACTCAAAATCACTCTCCGTCCATTCCATGTTGGCTGCCTGTTCAGCCTCCGTAGGCCCCACCGGATGATAATTCAGCTCAGTCACAACAAGCCCACCCACCACGGCAGGCTCGCCCACCACATACACTCCATCCACCAAGCCACTCCACTCACCATTCGCCGCCAAACGCCTCATCTTTAAACGAAAAGTCCCACTCCCCACCGCAAACTGCCAATCCCCTCCGATCTCCAACGCACCCGGACGCACACCTCCTCCCGCCAATCTCGGATCATCACCATTCAAGGTATAAAAGACCCTCCCGCCGGGAGAAACCATGACCTCATCACCCACCGCTACTTTCGCCCCCAACCCCGGACTCAAAATCGGAACCTCCACGAACTGCCCCTCAATCCAATCAATCCGACGTCGCAGCCAATCTTTCATAAAACCCACCTGGCCATCCCAAGTTCCCACCAATGGTGATTCGAATGACAAACCTTCTGCCAAAATGTCCCATCTTACAAAGTTGCGGCCTCCTGCTCCCCCCAGCTCAGCCACCAACTCATCTAGCGAACCCAACAAACGGTCCTCCCTCAAAATCCCCCGCCGCCTCAAGTCGACCCATCGATCAATCACCCGCTGCCGAAAATTCACCTCATTCATGAGAGGAAAAATCCAATCAGCCTCCCCATCAAAGCCATCATCCCATTCCATCCCACGATTATAATCCTGCTCATACTGCCAACCACTCACTGAGGTATTCTCGAAAAAACCACCCGTGCCCATCGAGAGATTGTAGTCCCAAAGAGGCCCCTGCACCAATTTCCCTCCACGTTCTTTAAACAAATAATTACTACGAACATAGGAATCTTGATCCCTCACCAATTCATTGATCACCACCAAATTCACAAACGAATCAACATCAATAAAAGCCGGATAACCAGATACCGGATCCGCATTGACCACCCCAACAGCCCCCTGCCCCCTCGTGCCCCCCAAAGTTGCATAAAAATTATCCAAATACCGACCCAGGTAACTCAGCTGTGCGCTCACAGGAGCCTTCGGCTCCAACACTTCAATCGAATTCCATCCAAGTGCTTTCGGAGCCTCTCCCACCACATCGACTGGCTCCATCCTCATCAAATAGCCCCCAGTCAAATCTTCCCCGGAAACAACACTCGAATCCAATTTCTCAATATCGACCCGCTGACTCCCCCTCTCGATCTTCTCAAACAAATGATAAACCCCCACATAATCCCGCGAATCAACCGCCCCCCCACTCTCATTCAAAAACATTTCAAATGACTTCGAACGAGGAACCATCATACCTAACTCTTTTCCCAAGCCAAAAACAAATGGATTTCGTACCAATGACTTATCAATCCAAGGAGCACTAAAAACCCAATCGGCTTCCGCAGGCAAACCTAAAAACGGCACTTTGAGATCACGCCCTTGATCGTCCCAGACTTCGACTCGATATTGCCCCTTCTCAAAATATCGCGAACTCTGACCACGACCACGCATTCCCATTCGATAACAATCACTCGCCTCACCCAACATCCTACTTTGTCCCGTCAATGGGTCCACTTCAAAAACCAAAGCCCAATTCTCCTGATACTCCCGCTCCCGTGGCACTTCACCTCGCCCAAAACTCTCCACCACCACGATTGGCACTTCCGAAACAAATTCACCCGGACTCACCAATCCTCCAAAATTCGAACCAGCCGCTAACCGCACATACACCCCTTCACGAACCCCACCACCCAAACCACTGGCCTGCTCAAATGCCCTCACCCGCAATCTCGCTGTCTCTCCAATTTTTACAACTTCAGGAACCAAACTCGAGTTCACAGTCGGCACCGAACCATCAAGGGTATACCTCAACTCAAAACCCTCCGAGCCTTCAGGCAACGAAACTCTTACCTCAACCTCATTCACAAAGGTCCCACACTTCGGGCTCACCGTAATCTCAGGCGAACCAACTCCGCTCAAATTCCCATTGGTTTGACCAGGGGTGGGCACACCAAAAAAACCCCGACGCCCATCTCTCAAAACACCCTCCACTCCATAACTAGAACCGTCCTGTTGAACTGGATACATCGGTGCAAATTCACTCAAAACACCTCCAGGGGCCGACAAACCCAAATACTCTCCTCCTCCCGATAATTTAAAATTCGTGTGCAAATTGCCCACCGCCCCCCTCCGATCTTTCCCCGATGCAAATATCACCAAATATTCCCCAGCCCCCAAGCTCCGCGAAGGCAAAACCCACTTCATTGGATTCGCGACATCATCAGAAATTCCGAAACCACCCAAATCAACAACAGACGAACCACCATTAAAAATTTCAATCCAATCAGGACTCTCCCCATCTTCATCCAAGAACGTGACGTTTCCACGAGCCACAAACTCCGAAATAAAGACCGCACCCGGGCACATCCCAATACCAAGAATCCAAAGACAAGCAAACAAGACCTTCTTCCCAAAAATCAGCTGACTGATCATGCTTTAATTATTGCATGCATTATACAGAAAACAATATCGGCAATAATACCATAGACATCACAACCGCCCGCAAGGCCCTTGAAATCAAAAAAACCAGACCACCATACCTCTCTCTTGAAGCGCTAGTTCATTCAAAAACCACGATTCATCGAATCTCAAAAACCAACGGCCACTGCCCGATATCATCTCGTTGCTGAGAAAATTTGTGCCCGCGATATTCCCCATAAATTTTCAGAAACCCCGTCCTCTTCTTTCCCCCTTGCATCTCGATGCAACACCAACCGTCCCGATCCGTCACAAACCCTTCAGAGGCGGCCGAATTGTAGGACAACCAAATCTTCACACCTTCGATTCCATCCCCCTCTTCACTCACAACCCTCACCCACTGCCCCTCTCGACTCTCATCAACCTTCGACCCATCACCACCAGTCTCCCCACAACCAACAACCATACAAAACCCCATTCCCACAAGAAATCCGAGAACTAGTAAGCCCCTCATCCCCTAAAGCGATTTTTAGAAGCCCAACTCTCCATCACCCCTACCAGGGCAGTGGAAAATCAGCATTAAACGCAAACACCCGCTCCCTCACCTTCGCCAACTTCTCTTCATGATCGCGCACCTCAAGTGCCTCATGAATAAAGCCTGCCACTTTCACCACATCCTCCTCCGTCATCCCCCGAGTCGTTACCGCAGGAGTTCCCACCCGAATCCCACTTGGCTTCATCGGCCCAGCCTCATCAAAAGGAATCGAATTCTTATTCACCGTAATTCCAACCCGATCCAACGTATCCGACACAATCGACCCATCCAATCCCACTGGCCTCAAATCCACCATGAAGACATGATTCTCCGTCCCACCCGAAACAATCCGATAACCTAATCTCTCCAATTCCGCAGACATCGCCTGAGCATTCTTAATCACCTGCTCTTGATACTCTCGGAACCCCGGTTTCAAGGCCTCCCCAAAGCACACCGCCTTCGCCGCAACCACGTGCATCAGCGGCCCTCCCTGCACCCCAGGAAAAACCCTCCCATCAATCTTCTTCGCATACTTCTCCTTACAAAGAATGATCCCCCCACGAGGCCCCCTCAATGACTTGTGGGTTGTCGACGTCACAAAGTCCGCATGCGGCACCGGACTCGGATGCACCCCCGCCGCCACCAACCCCGCAATATGAGCCATATCCACAAACAAATACGCCCCAACTTCCTTCGCAATCTTCCCCATCCGCTCAAAATCAATCACTCGCGAATACGCACTCGCCCCACAAGTAATCAACTTCGGCTGCACCTCTTTCGCCTGAGCCTCCAAAGCATCATAATCAATCTGCTCGTCCTCCGCGCTCACCCCATAATGCGTCACATCATATAATCTTCCCGAAAAATTCGCCGGATGCCCATGCGTCAAATGACCCCCATGCGCCAAATCCATCGTCAGAATCTTGTCACCCGGCTGAAGCACTGCAAAATACACCGCAGTATTAGCCTGACTCCCCGAATGTGGCTGCACATTCGCATGCTCCGCCCCAAACAATTCTTTCAACCTCTCAATTGCCAAAGTCTCCACCCGATCAACCTCCTCACAACCACCATACCAACGCCGTCCCGGATACCCCTCTGCATACTTGTTAGTCAGCAGTGATCCCTGCGCCTCCATCACCGCCGGACTCGCAAAGTTCTCCGAGGCAATCAACTCCACATGGCTTCTTTGCCTCTTTTCTTCACCAACGATCGCATCAAAAACCGCACGATCCGTCATCGCCAAACGAGAACCCGAAGCCCCACACAACCTCGCTTCATGCCTCCCACCCTCAAAACTCTCCCCCAAAAAGACCTCAACCATCTCCAACGCCACCGACTCCTCCACCACCCTCTGCCCCAAACACAACACGTTCGCATCATTGTGCAACCTCGTCATCTTCACTTCCTCAACCGATCTCACATTCGCCGCCCTCACGTCCCGAAAACGATTCGCTG
>JAHDGN010000068.1 GCA_020627645.1 Akkermansiaceae bacterium | reverse complement strand
ATAACGGAAAAACTTCTTATCATTACCCCACCAATCCTTTTTCCGGGTAAGAGTAATCGAAACCCCCTTTTTTACATCACCTTCCTTCACATAATAAGGTCCTGTAGTAGGCTCAGGAATCCAGTTATACCTCTCCACAAAATCGGGACCAAAATTATTGTAAAAATGTGGGGGAGACACCGGAAGCTCACCAATCAAACTAAACATCCCCAATTCCCCTTGGGGAGTGGGAAGAGTAATCCCAAGTGCATGGTCTCCAAACACTTCAATCTGAACAATATTCTCCCTCAAATATTGTTTAAAGTACGGTGTCTTAGCATAATCAGAAGCTCGAAGATACACACCCACCGCAAAGTCTCGCGCTTTAACGGAAACCCCATCGGTATAGGTCGCATCCTCATTCAGTTTAAAATACCAGGTGCGCTGATCCTCACTGCAGGCCCACTCTTTCGAAAGCGCAGGAATCACCTTTCCCGTGAGACGATTCATCCCCAACAACCCAGGTCTCATGTCATCATAAAGAGCACTCCTCATTGCATTGTTAGACGAAGGGCCAAAGGCCCGGACCGTCGGAGGAAAATTCGACATGAAGTAACGAAATACTCCACCTTTCTTCGCCGCAGGGTCAGAATCTTCCGGTTCATCTAAACCATTTTTCCAATCAAGGCCGGAAGGCAAATCCGAAGCCTCTTTGAAAGAAAAATAGTCCACCGCCAATCGACGACTCAGTCGATCAATTGCCTCAGTCGCCTGAGTCGCCTCATCTGACCCCTCGTCGGCTTTCTCTAGCTTTTTCTTCTCTTTATCAATCTTACCCTGAGCCCATTTTTTGATGTAGTCATTGTAAACAGGAACATAATCATCAAAGCCTAAGCCCAACTCCTTAGCTTCCTCCTCTTCAAAGCAGGAGGTCACCAAAAAAGGAAATAACAAAAACCAAAATTTATTCATCACTATCGGTAGTAGGTGTGTTTCTTAGGATCGAAGGCCTCTCGAATCGCCTCCCCAACAAAAGTAATCAAAACCAAAAAGGTCACCAAACAAACAAACGCTGTCGTCACAATCCACGGCGAAGACAATTGCCCAATCCCATCCTTCAACAACTTACCCCACGTCGCATACCTCTCCGGCAAACCGCTTAACCCCAGGTAATCAAGAGCGGTCAACGACAAGATTAAAGTCGAGATCGAAAACGGGACCAAGGTCACCAAAATCGCAATCGTATTCGGCATCAGATGCTTAAACAAAATTCGAGGCACCCCCGCACCAATCACTCGACTCGCCGCAATGTAGTCTCTCGCTTTTTCCTTCAGCGCCGCCGTCCTCATCAAGTTCGTCATCGACATCCAACCAAAAGCCGCCAAAACCAAAACCACCACATACAATCCAACCCCCTCCATATACTTAGCGGAAATGGACTGAGTCACAATGATGACCAAAAACAGAAAAGGAATGTTCGACAACACTTCAATCAATCGCTGCACGATCAAATCAAACCAACCGCCAAAGAATCCCATCAAAAGCCCAATCGTAATCCCAATTGCATAAACAATTGGGATGAACAGGATAGCAGCCTGAAAGTTCACCTGAAGTCCCCCATAAACATTGGCCACCACATCATACCCCTTTGAATTCGTGCCCAACGGATTGCTCCAAAACTTAGGCTTTGAGGGAGGATAACTCACATCATACTCTTGAACTGGAGATGCATTTAAAAAGTCTTCAAGCTCCCCCTCGCCACTCCATTCGATCGAATCCTTCTGCAAAACTCCATCCTGATACCAACCTTTAAAAACCCTCTCATTTTCTCGATCCCACCCTTGAACCTCGAACTGCCTGATCCCTTTTCGATATAGGTAACGGATGTGAGGCTCCGAAGGCTTATGGACGTCGTATAACCGAGTCGCAAGCCCATCATAATTGACACTCTTAGGGTCCACCTCCTTCGCCAACGCATCAATCCCGTCAAGGGTAGGTCCATACCCCCAAAGTGGCATCAAAACAAACCCCTCCTTGTCTTTCAACTCCCGTTTGAGATCGCGATAATGAGGCTGCAGTTCCGCGTCCTTACGGTCAACAAATCCCAAATCAATATACTTCTCCTTGTAGGTCGTAAAGGCTGGGAAATGCCACTTCCCATTGGACTTCACCACAAGCGCCTCCTGACCAACGACCAAAAAATCTAAGCCTGCCAACAGACCCAAACCCAACAAAATCAGAAACGAATAGTATCCCCTCTTAATCGCTTTAAATCTTTTCACCTTTCTCTCGGTGATCGGATTGGGCCCTCCCGAAGCAAGAGCACCCACCAATAACCAAATGCCCAACAACCCCCACGCAACTGCGACTAAATGCCCAACGTTCCCGTAGATCCACTTCACCAAACCAAAGGAAGCGGGCATCTTCTGGGTCCGCTCCATCAAGTTGTATCCCCAACTAATCGTCGGTAAATTTAAGCCCAGTTTCCACGCCACCACACTTAGGATGGAGAAGACCAATAATGTAATACCTAGAAATCGTCTCATCTTTACTGGAACTTCACTCGTGGATCAATCATCGCGACAATCAGATCGGAAATAATATTACCAATCACCATTAAGAAACTTGCGATCGTTAAGGTGCCCATGATCAGCATCTGATCTTTTGAAACAATCGCCCGATACTGCAACAATCCAAACCCTTGGATATCAAAAACAGTTTCAATCAAAATACTCCCTGCAACGATCATCGTAATCAGCTGCCCAAGATTTGCCGCTAACGGAATAAATGAATTTCGAAAAGCGTGCTTCGTCACTGCCTTATTGAAGCTCACCCCCTTAGAAACCGCGGTTCTCACGTAATCGGCAGCTAAATTATCCATCAGATTGTTTTTCATCATCATCGTCTTCACCGCAAACCCACTCACCAGATAAGCCGTCAATGGCAGAACCGTGTGCCAAGCCAAGTCCTTGATTTTTCCAAGAATCCCCATCGATTCAAAGTCCGACGACACCAAGCCCATCATTGGAAAGATCGGTTTCATCGCACCGAACCAAACCAAAAGCAATGATCCCAGCGCGAATCCCGGGACCGCATAACCAATAAAAATCAAAACCGAAGTCAAATTATCCACTGCCGTCCGATGCTTGATCGCTTTAACAATCCCCAAAGGCAAACAAATGCCATAAGTGAAAATTGCAGTTAAAATCCCAAAATACAAAGCCACCGGCATTCGCGACCAAATCAATTTCAACACTGGATCCCCAAAAGCACGAGACCGACCAAAATCACCCTGAACAACCCCAGAGAACTTTGTTTGATAAATCGCCACTCTCGGCAAATAGTTATCGACAGTCTTTTTTGTTTCTTCGCCCTTTTGACGCTCTAAATGCCTTTCAAAACGGTCCTCAGCCGACTCAAAGCGGAACTTCCAACCATCCTTGGAAATATCTTCCCACTCCTCCCGAGGTTTTCCCCGCTCGGCATACTTTGCCCACTCAATCTGATCCCCATCACGCCGCACCACAACCTGACGGCCCGATCCGATTAAACTCACGATCGTTTCGCGCACATCATCCTTGATGAAATCATTGCCAATCCTCTCCTCACTCACCTCTTTCGATCCACCTTCCTTCTTAAACTCACCTTCACTGTAGAGACGCTCCCTAGGCCACAAACCTAACCAGGTCGCATAAGCCGCAAAAATATTCTTATCATAAAGAAACTCTCTCTCGAGCTCTTCGATGTCAGATTCAGACAACGAACTCTGCTGGTCCCCGCCACCGCCGCCGCCACCACCATCAGGCGATGCAGCAGATGCCTGGTTCATTTCCTGCTCGAGGGGACTACCTGGCATGATTCGCGTAATCGCAAACACCAACAGCGTCACACCTAGCACCGTAAGAGGCACCAGCATCAGTCTTCGGAGAAAATAGACCTTCATGAAAATTTCAATACGTCTTCGACGTTCCGCCCTTTCTTGTCATTCAACGCAAGTTGTCAAACCAAACTCCTTGATCTTAAAAATTCATTCCATTTCATCCCATTTTATCCAAGGATCCGGCCGTGCTCCGGAATTTCATAATTCTCACCCTGGCAAGCTTCGCTTTCGTCGCCTGCGAAACACGCTCCGACGTCGAAATCGCAAACGAAGAAAACATCCTCATTATGGGCAACAGCGCCGAACCTAAGGGCCTCGACCCCCACCTCGTGTCAGGCGTTCTTGAATCAAATATCATCAGAGCTCTCTTCGAAGGCCTCTGCGTTGAACATCCATCCAAAAACGAAGAATCACTCCCCGGAGCCGCAAAATCATGGACCCACTCCCCCGATTATACCCAATGGACATTTTCTCTCAATCCAGATGCCAAATGGTCTGATGGGGTCCCCGTAACAGCTCGCGACTTTGCCTTTGCCTACAAACGCCTTCTGTCACCCGACCCAAATTGGCCCGCCAAGTATGCTGAAATGCTCTACTTCCTCAAAAATGCCGAAGCCTACCACAAAAACAAATTTGGCCACATCCTCTGCGGGAACGACACCAATTTCCCCTTACCCTGGGACACCCTCAAAGAAGCCAACTTTGATGGCGATCCCACAATCAAACTCAAAAGCTTCAATGATAAAAAATTTGAAGACCTCAAAAAATCTAAGCGCGAGAAGCTCGCAAAATATTTGCAGGACGGAGAAACCATCGACCTCTCGAAAATCACACCCAAAGAGGTCAATTTTAACGATCTTTCCTCGCCCGAAAAACGAATTTATTTCAACGCAAAAGGAATCGATAAACTCAGCGAAAAAGAACTCACCTTCCTCAAAACCCAGACGGACGTCATCAAATGGACCGACAAAGTCCCCGAAAACATACGGCAAATCGTCCTGGATCGAATCATCGAACACCACAAAGCAAAAAAACCGAGCCTTTGGGACAAGGCAAAAGTCGGCGTCACTATTGTCGATGACTTCACTCTAAAACTCGACCTCCGAGGACCGGTTCCATTCCTCCATCACATCACCAAACACTACACCTGGTTTCCTGTTCCCAAACATGTCGTCCTAAAATATGGCGAAATCAACACCGGTCTCTCCTCACCATGGACCAAAGTAGGCAACATTGTCTCCAATGGTGCTTTCAAACTCAAAAAATGGCGCACCAATCACATCCTCGAACTAGATCGCAACCCCCACTACTGGGACAACGAAAACGTTCACCTCAATGGAATCCGCTATTTACCTGTCAAAAACCTCTTCACCGAAACACGCATGTTTGGAGATGGACAACTTCACATCACCTACAAGGTTCCTGCCGAGCTTCTCAAAATGGCCGAAGAAAAGTATCCCAAAAGCCTTCGTAAGGAGGACTATGTGGGAGTTCGCTACATCAGGGTGAACACGGCGAAATCACCATTTACTGACCCAAAAGTCCGCCGCGCCTTTGCTCTTGCGATCGACCAGAAAGCCCTGTGTGACAAAGTTCTCATGGGAGGACAACAACCAGCCTCCGGGATCGTCCCCCCCTTTGGAGACAGTCAACCCGCCGGCGTCATCCAATTTGACCCCGAGGAAGCGAAAAAATTGCTCGCAGAGTCTGAATTTGCGGACCCAGCGAGTCGGCCAGAAATCACCCTACTCACCACCGACTCTGATTCTTCTCTCAGGGAAGCCGTCGCCTACCAAGCAATGTGGGAAAAACACCTCGGCATCAAAGTCCGCATCCTTCAACGCGAATGGTCCACCTACCTCAGCCGCCAATTTAGCCAAGACTACGACCTCGCCATTGCAGGCTGGATCGGTGACTTCTTAGACCCCACGACCTTCTTAGAAATGTGGATCACCGACGGAGGAAACAACAACACCGGCTGGGGAAGCAAACAGTTCGAAGACCTCCTTAAAGAGGCCGAAAATACCGCTGACCCTGCCGCCCGCCTCCAGATATTGGCCAAAGCCGAAAAGACCATTCTCGATGACACCCCAATCCTACCCGTCTACTGGTACGCCACCAATTATCTCATCAGACCAGAAGTCAAAAACTGGCACCCCCTCCTTCTCAACAATCATCCCTTTAAGTTCGTCAAAATCGAAAAATAATTTCTCTCACTCTTTCCACCTTTCGCCATGACCAAACTCATCCTTTCCAGGGTCCTCCAAACCCTTCTTGTCGTCTTCTTTCTGGTGACTTTTGTCTTCTTCGCCGTCCGAGCCATTCCTGGCAACCCTTTCGTCAGCGAAAAAAAGACAACTGAACAAGAACGTGCTGCCCTTGAAGCCTACTACGGCCTCGATAAGCCACTTCCGGTTCAATACTTCAACTACTGGAAAAACATCCTGACCCGAGGAGACTTTGGCGACTCACTCGGCATGAAAGGCCGAAAAGTCTCCACGCTCATCAAAGAATCTTTCCCAGTTTCACTCAAACTCGGACTCCTTTCCCTATTCTTCGGACTCATCATTGGAATCCCACTGGGAATTATCGCCGCCCTCTACCACAACAAATGGCAAGATTACATCGCCATGATCGTCGCCATGGCCGGAATTTGTGTCGTCGCCTTTGTTCTGGGACCCATTTTCCAACTCGTCTTTGGCAAACCTCTTCCCATCCTCAATGTCGCTGGCTGGTCACGTTCATCCGACATTCTTCTACCCGCCATCACCCTTTGTTTTGGAGTCGCCGCCTACCTCGCTCGCCTCACTCGAGGCGGCATGCTCGACGTCCTCTCTCAAGATTATATCCGAACGGCACGTGCAAAGGGTGTTCCCACGATGAAAATCATCACCAAACATGCCATGCGCCCCGCACTCATGCCTGCGGTCACCTACCTCGGACCAGCCTTCGCCGCCATCATTACCGGCTCGTTTGTCGTCGAAACCATTTTCCTCGTTCCCGGCATGGGACAACACTTTGTCACCGGAATCACCTCCAACGACTACAACCTCGTTCTCGGACTCGTTCTCTTCTACGGAATCCTCATGGGCATCGCCAACTTACTCTCCGATATCGCCCTCCTCTTTATGGATCCCAAACTTCGCAAAGCCTAATTTTCCTAGCTCCAACCACTCACATCTCATGGAAGCCACTATCGAAAAAAACAATCTCCCAGAGCAAGACGTCGAAAAGGGCACCAGCCTCTGGGCAGATGCTTACACTCGGCTCAAAAAGAACAAACTCGCCATGATCGGAGGCATCATCGTGATCGCCATCCTTTTCCTTTGTTTCATCCTCGCTCCAATCCTATCCTTCTTCGGATTCAGCGCGAATTCTCAGGACCTCGACAAAACCTTCTCCGGCATTGGTCAAAATGGATACATCCTCGGAAGCGACAACCTGGGTCGCGACCTCATGATGCGAGTGCTCGAAGGAGGTCAAATCTCCCTCCTAGTCGCCATCCTAGCAACAGTTCTCACCGTCACCATCGGCATCATCTACGGTGGTATCGCCGGATACGTCGGTGGACGAATCGGCGGCTTCATGATGCGCATCGTCGATGGACTCCTCGCGATGCCTTTTCTCATTATCGTGATTCTTTTCCGCGAAATCATCGGTGGACACGTCAACGAAACCGCTCATTTTCTGACCTCGGAATGGGGCTGGCACAAAGACACTGTCGACCGATTTGCAAATCTCATCCCCCTCACTCTGGCGATCGCTGGATTCGGCTGGCTCACGATGGGCCGGATCGTTCGCGCCTCCGCCGCCTCCTTAGCCAAACAAGAATTTGTCGAAGCCGCTCGCTCGCTTGGCCTTAGCCACCGTCGTATCCTCTTCCGCCACATGCTCCCGAACATGCTCGGCCCCGTCATCATCTACGCCACGCTGACCATTCCCAGCTTCATTCTTTACGAAGCTACCCTCAGCTTCATCGGCCTAGGAATCGAACCTCCAAACTCCTCCTGGGGCAAACTCATCAAGGAAGGAGCCAATTTCCTCGAATCCTACCCCACCGTCCTCGTCATTCCCGCGATTCTCTTCTCCCTGACCCTCTTCGCCTTCAATTTCCTCGGTGACGGCCTTCGTGACGCCCTCGACCCAAAAGCCTCCAAAGACTAAATCTCTCAGCATCCACCCGCTTCGCTGAAAACCCGATTCATTCATTCTGCAATTGTTCATTCGTCCATTCCTGAGCCCCTAATTCGTCAATTTTGCAATTGTCTATTCGTTCACTCTTGAACGATCCGCCATCCTGCTTTTCAATCCGCCCGCTTTGACGAACGCTATTCTCGCACTCGAAGACGGACGCACCTTCACCGGACGCGCCTTTGGACACACAGGCACAACCTCCGGAGAGATCTGCTTCAACACCTCCATGACCGGATATCAAGAGATCATCACCGATCCTTCATATCGCGGTCAGATTGTCACCATGACCTACCCGCTTCAGGGAAATTATGGCGTAAACCCCGAGGATGCCGAATCCGCCTCACCTCACGTTCGAGGATTCGTTGTGGGTGAACTCTGCGGAATTCCCTCAAATTGGCGCTCTCAACAAACGCTCGCCGACTACTTCTCCGAACACAAAATTATCGGAATCGAAGACATCGACACCAGAGCCCTCACAAAACACCTCCGCTCACAAGGAGCCATGCGTGCCGTGCTCACCACCGAACTCACTGCCGAAGAAGCTGTCCAAGCCGCAAAGGACGCCCCCCCCATGGAAGGCAGTGACTTCGTACAAGAAGTCTCAACTCCCGAAGCCTACACCTGGGCAGGCGAGTCCAGACTCTGGACAATTCCTAGCGTCACCACAAACCAAGAGACCAACTACATCGATCTCCCCCCCGTCAAATACCGAATCATCGCCTACGACTTTGGCATCAAACACAACATTCTCCGCTCGTTACGCCAATCAGGCTTCGAAGTCGAAGTCGTCAACGCTCGCACGCCTGCCTCCGAGGTTCTCGCAAAGAATCCCGATGGCGTCTTTCTATCCAACGGCCCTGGTGATCCCGCCGCCCTCACTTACGTCCACGAAGAGGTCAAGCAACTCATCGGAAAGGTCCCTCTCTTTGGCATCTGCCTTGGACACCAAATCCTCACCCACTGCTTCGGTGGAACGACCTACAAACTGAAATTTGGCCACCGAGGTGGCAATCACCCAGTCAAAGACCTCCGCTCCGGTCGTGTCGCCATCACCGCCCAAAACCACGGATTTGCCACCGATGACAAATCACTCCCCGACTTTATCGAAGTCACTCATATCAATCTCAATGACAAGACGGTTGAAGGCATGCGCTCGACCAAGGATCCCGTCTTCTCCGTTCAACACCACCCCGAAGCCGCACCTGGCCCGAACGATGACAAAGGCTTCTTTGACGAGTTCATCTCTCTAATCGAGTCCCACACCCCCGAAAAAATCAACCATTAACCGGGAACGAAAAACCCCATGAATACCATTATTTGCGGCCTCCAATGGGGCGACGAAGGCAAAGGTAAAATCGTAGATTTCCTCACTGAAGAAGCTGATCTCGTCGTTCGAGGCCAGGGAGGAAACAACGCCGGCCACACCGTCATCGCTAAAGGGAAAAAATATGTCCTCCACTTAATCCCCTCCGGCATCCTATGGGACAAACAATGTGTCATTGGAAACGGCGTCGTCATGGATCCCGTCGGGCTCTGTAAGGAAATCGAATCCCTAGAAGCTGAAGGAGTTCCCATCACCCCCGAAAAACTCCTCATCTCTGATCGAGCCCACATCGTTCTCCCCTACCATCGAGAGCTCGACGCCGCGCGGGAAATGTCTCTCGGCGACAAAAAAATCGGCACCACCAAACGAGGCATCGGCCCCACCTATGCCGACAAGGCCAACCGAGTCGGACTCCGCCTTGCCGACTTCCGCGATCCCGAAATCGCCAAAGAACTCATCACCACCCGACTCGAAGAAGCCAACCGAACTCTCGCCCACTACCAACTCCCCACCTTCGAAACCGAAGCAGTCATTGCCGAAGTCGAAGCAGCCATCGACCGCCTCCGCCCCCACCTTGCCAATGTCATTCCTGTCGTCCACAAATCATGGAAGTCAGGCGAAACCATCCTCTTCGAAGGCGCCCAAGGCACATTTCTGGATATCGATTTTGGCACCTACCCCTTTGTCACCTCCTCAAATACCACCTCCGGAGGAGCCTGCACCGGCTCCGGCATGCCCCCACATGGCATCCAACGCGTCGTAGGAGTCTGTAAAGCCTACACCACCCGAGTCGGATCCGGTCCCTTCCCTGCCCAAAATGACGAAATTGCCGAATTCTTCCACTCCCGGGGGATGGAATTCGGAGCAACCACCGGACGCCCTCGCCGATGCGGTTGGCTCGACACCGTGCTCATCCGCTACGCCGTGATGGTCAATGGAGTCACGGACCTAGCCGTCACCATCCTCGACGGACTTGACGAACGCGAAACCATCAAGATCTGCGTCGGCTACGAAATTAACGGCGAAATTCACGAATTCCCACCTGCCGAACGCCACTACTGGGATCAAATCACCCCGATCTACCAAGAAATGCCAGGTTGGCAAGAACCCACCACTGGCTGCCGGTCCTACGAAGAGCTCCCCCAACTTGCCAAAGACTACCTCGCAAGAATCGAAGAACTCACCGGAGCCCCCGTCTCTTACGTCGGTGTCGGCCCCGATCGAGAACAAACCATTATCAGGTAAAATAAATTGACCCCCGGAGCGGCAACTCCACTAAAGGCCAAAAGCGAAACTCTAACCGTGTCCCCACCCCCAACACCACCCGAAAGCTCACCGGCACCTAGCGCCACCCCAACCCACGTCGCCGTCATCATGGATGGCAACGGCCGCTGGGCCAAATCTCGTGGCCTCCCCCGCAAGGCCGGACACCGCGCCGGAGCCGAAACCGTTCGAGAAGTCTCCGACGCCTGTTTGGAATTAGGCATCCAATACCTCACCCTCTACGCATTTTCATCCGAAAACTGGAATCGGCCTCAAAACGAGATCGATGCCCTCATGAAACTCCTCGAACAGTTTCTCAAAAGCAAATCCAAAGAATTTGCAAAAAAAAACGTCCGACTCCAAACCATCGGCCGCACCCACCTTCTTCCCGAATCCTGCCGTGCCGAACTCAACCGAGTCATCGAAGAAACCAAAAACAACACCGCTCTCACTCTCATCCTAGCTCTCTCATACGGCTCTCGTGAAGAAATCACCGACGCCACGAAAGCCATCGCCGAAAAAGTCCAAAATGGACAAATCACCCCCTCTGAAATCAACAACCAAACTCTCTCAAATCACCTAGACTCCGCCCCCTTTCCCGACCCAGACCTTCTCATCCGCACCTCCGGCGAACTCCGACTCTCCAATTTCCTCCTCTGGCAGCTTTCCTACGCCGAATTTTACATCACCCAGAAAAATTGGCCCGACTTCGGAAAAAAAGACTTCCGCGAAGCCATCGAAAATTATGCTCGCCGACAACGTCGCTTCGGCAGAGTCTCATCAAGTAAGTGAGCACGGAGCCATCCAACCCAGAAACCGGCGAGCCACCCACCCACACCCTTCTCCTCGTCGATCAAGACCTCGACTATCTCGAGTGGGCTACCAAACACCTGCAAGCTGACGATCTCAAAATCCTACGCTGCGACAATTCCGACAACGCTCTCAAGGTTGTCCAAAAAACCAACGTCGATCTAGTTGTCTGCGATATCAAACTCCAACCATTCGACGGCCTCGAACTCCTCCAAAAAATTCGCGCTCACTCACCAGACACACTCGCCGTCCTAACCGCCCTCACCCCCCTCAATACTCAAGTCGTCGAGGCCACTCAACTAGGAGCCCTCGATGTTCTCCGCAAAGAATCCCTCCCATTCGAACTCAGACAAGTCGTCGAATCCGCATTCCAAACGGC
>JAHDGN010000067.1:892-11835 GCA_020627645.1 Akkermansiaceae bacterium | reverse complement strand
GGACAAAAAATTACTCCTTATTTGAACAACAAGAACGCAACCTCTCATTTTCTAGATTTGATCAAACCAGGGGAAACCCGGAAACTACTTCACAAGATCCAACTCCTCCAAAACACCTCTCAATTTTTTCATATCGATCGGCTTAGCCAAATAATGTGTCATTCCAGCCTCCTCGCACTTAACCTGGTCTTCATGCTGGGCATTCGCTGTCAAAGCCACGATCGGCACACCCTGGTAACCTTCACCAGCTTCACCAGATCGAATTCGTCGCGTCGCCTCCAATCCATCCATCACCGGCATCTGCATATCCATCAAAACCACGTCATAAATCGACTTCAACCTCATCGCATCCAAAGCCTCTTCTCCATTATGAGCCACATGAACAGATACCCCCAAACGCTCAACAATTAATTTTGCCAACTTAGCATTGATCGGATTATCCTCCACCAACAAAGCAAACTGATTTGCATCGCTCAGTCCATCGACCTCGCCACCAACCTCTTGCTTAGTTTCCTCCAATTTTGCCAACGCAAGAATCCTTAAAATTTCTCTCAGAAACTCCCGTTCATGAACTGGTTTGTATACAACAGAATCAAAACCAATTCGCTTGGCCCTGTCTCGCTCGCCAGAAAGCCTCGCAGAAGTGACCAACATCATCGGAGGAACCCGCTTTCCCAAATAGCGCACAATTCTCCCCGCAAGCTCCTGCCCGTCCATTTCGGGCATTAACATATCCAAAAAAATCACATCAAAAACCTCACCTCGCTCCAAAATTTCCAAGGCTTCAGATCCACCAAAAGCACATAGCACAGACATCCCCCATTTCCCCAACCTGGCCTTCATGAATTCCAAATTAACGTCATTATCATCAACCACTAACGCTCGTTTACCTTCAAGGCCCTTGAGATCCAAATCACCATCAAAATCGACAACCTCTAATTTCGCCAAGCGATGTGGTAGTTCGATAATAAATTCCGACCCCTTCCCTGGTTCTGACTGAGCTTGAATCGATCCTCCCATCGTCTCAATCAATTCCCGACAAATAGCTAAACCTAGACCAGTCCCTCCATACTTTCTCGTCGTCGACGCGTCCTCTTGTTGAAACGGTTTAAAGAGTTTCTCAGCGATTTCTCCAGGAAATCCAATCCCTGTATCTTTGACACGAATCTCAACGACCTCACCACTCATTCTCTTGACCGAGACCACCACTGCGCCCTCCTCAGTAAATTTCAACGCATTAGAAACCAAATTTAATAAAACTTGCTGCAATCTCCCCATGTCACCGCGCATCCCCAACGGAACCTCCTGGTCGATCTCATACAATAATTCAACATTTTTTGCCGACGCCGTCTGGCTATGAATATCTAGTGTACCCTCAATACAATCCCTCAAATTGAAATCAATTTCCTCTAATTCAATTTGACGACTTTCAATCTTCGAAAAATCTAAGATATCATTGATGATCGAAAGCAACACACCACCACTTTTCTTAATCAGCCTCAAATACTCTCGATGCGTCTCCTGCAAATCCTCCTGCACCATCAAATCAGTAAATCCGATAATCGCATTCAAAGGAGTTCGAATCTCATGACTCATTGTTGCTAAAAACAGTGATTTTGCCTCACTCGCCTCAATAGCCAACTCGATCGCTTTTTCCAGCTCGCTTGCCGCTTTTCTTCTTTCAGTGATATCCCGAACGACCCCCTGCACAATAATTCCCTGATCAATTTCGAGACGGTGGACAGACACCTCGCAAGCAACTTTTCGTCCCCCTGATGAATTTAGAAGAAACTCGAACACGACATACCCCTCACGCTCTAGCTCACTCAAAACACTGCGAACCACACCCTCTGCTCCAGAATGTTCCCTTAAAACCTTTTGAACATGACTTCCCACCAACTCTCCCTCATCACACCCAATCAAACGACACAACGCATCGTTGACCTCCAAGATACACCCCCTTCGGTCCAACAAAACAATCCCATCGACCGATGAATCAAATAATCCCTTAAACTTTTTTTCCTGACGATAAGACTTTGAAGTTTCAACGGCAACTTGTGCCTCCAACTGTTGGTTCACCGTGTAGAGCTGTGAACTCTTTTGCTCCAACAACAACTCCGCCTGCCGCCGTGCTGCTCGCTCTCGCTCTAACCGCTTCAACCACTTTTGATCATCACTCATCGAGAAATCACAAATAACTCACGCCCATCTTCGAGCTTCGAACGCTCAACCTTAGCATCACTTTTAAAATGCTCCAGACTCCCCTCAATTAACCCTTCACACAAATCTTCGAAATGCCGCCCCGAACGATAAACCATATGCAACTCACTCTGAGAATAAGGTCGAGAGCATTCAAACTCCGGTAATTCTGCGTCCGGATACAATTTCCTTACCTCCACATGAATGTAACTTTCAACACCCTCTAAAAAATCAAGAGGGTCACTCGCTCCATCAAGAAAAGTTGGATATGCCTTGGCGAGAGAACCAAACAAATACTTCCCAAACGCTTTTAAAAGAGCGGGAACTTCCATTCCTGAAATTTCACTCAAAGAAACAACCAATGACACAGCTTCCTGATGATCATAGGTCCCCACCGCGGTATAGACCCCACCCGAGGGTAATTCACTTCTCTCAATGATGTCATCCACCATATCCAAACCAAACGTCTCTTCAACCATCGCAAGCAATTCAGTAAAAACTACACCTTTCATGAGACAAGACAGTTAACATCTACTAAATTCAGAAGAAAGAAAAACATGGCAGATAAAATTGATTTCCCCTTTGGGATCTAACAGCTAAACTCACCCCATAATGAAGACCTTGATTGAGGAACAGACCCTACGAACCCTTGCGGGGAGCGACCCCGAAACCCTCCTGCCGATTATCGAAGAATTTGCAACAAACTCACAACGACTGCTCAGTAATATCGAGCACGCAATCAACAACAAGGAACTCGGGGCTGCTCGCAAAGACATTCACCAATTGAAAGGATCCTCCGGAATGTTGGGGATGATCGAACTCTTTAGATTCTTCAAAGCCTTCGAAGATCTTACGATCGAAGATATCCCTAACAACCATCTTGCAGAGGCAAGAGACCTCACCGAACGATCAGTCCAAGAAGCCATTGCATTCCTCTCCAACCCTCCTTCCTAAATCGGCCTCAAATTTTTTAAATTCAGCAGGGTAGCTCGAAAATTTCGAAACGAAATTTGGCAATACGAATTATCTGTCAAAGACAAACAGAGGGCCCGACTTTCGTCACTAACCCACCTCTCATCGCTTCGCTGTTTTCGATTTTTTGAGCTGGTCCTTAATCTCTTTTCGCTCTCTCCATGGCTTCTCAGGATATTGTCCGATACCAGCTAATTCCCCCCCTCCCAAGGCCTTGAACAATCTCACCGAATGAGCCGCCCGCCGCCCCTCAGATGCCGTCTCCTCATCCTTTAAAGCAATATAATCTGCCTGAGCATTCAGATATCTCCTCAGATCAACCTCACCCGCCGCGAATGCTTTTTCCATCAACGTCGCTGTTTGTTTGTGAGCCTCTCTAGCCTCTCCCAAAATTTTAAAACGCCTCTTTGTAAAGTGGAGCATCGACATCGCATTCTCTACATCAGTCACAGCTTCAACGATCGTCTTCTCGTAGAACACGATAGCCTGGTCCAGTTTTGCCTCGTGCTCCTTAATTCTCTGCCGATCCCGACATCCATCAAAGATCTTATACCTCAATGTAGATCCGATTCCTAAAACCCTCCTCAAAACCTCAATCGTCACCCCCCTTCTCAAATATTCGTAAGTCAAAGCACCCGAGATTGATAATTTCGGATACAATTCCGCCTCCATCACACCAACCATTGCCGTCTGTGCCGCAATCTTCCTTTCCGCTCTTCTAACATCAGGTCTCGATCTCAACAATTCCGCCGGAACCCCTCTAGCTATCGACTCAGGAGGTGTTGGAATCTTTGATTTCTGTCCCAGCAAAGGATCCATTGTGCCCGGATGGTAAGCAAGCAATCCAGACAATCGATTCCTCACCAGGGCCAATTCCTGCTCCAATCTAGGAACCAAGGCCTCACTTGTCTTAAACCTCGCCAAAGATTCCTGCATCTCAAGCTGACTAGAGACCCCCAAATCGAGTCTTTTAGCAATACGCTGATGGATACGATGATAAATTTCTCGACCCTCTTTCGCTACCTCGATCCGCTTTTCCAAAGTTCGGAGAGCAATATAGGTCAGCGCTACCTCTCCCGTCACAAAAACCATCGCATCTCGCCACCCTTCGACACGTGATTCATACTCACCCTCCGCAAATTCAACCTGCCTCTTGATTTGCCCAAACACATCCAATTCCCAGCCAAAATCAAGCTGCCCCAACTGCCCGTGAGAATTTGCTATATCAACATCAATCCCGTCACTCCCATACGTCAAGATCCCATAGTCATCCCGCCCAGTCAAACTGGCATGAGGACAAAACGACGCCGCTAACACTCCGCGCTGATGCCAAGCCTCCCGAATCCTCAAACGAGCAATTCTCAGATTCGGATTTGCCTCCCTAGCCCGCAAAACCAACTGATTCAATACCGGATCTCCAAAACGTTTCCAATACTGAGCTGAACCAGACCGTACCGAGCTGACATCTGCCTCAACCGCCCTTGTCCAACTGTCAGGGAGCGACACCTCAGGCCTCTCATAATCCGGTCCAACCGTCAAACACCCTGCAAGGCTTAAAAGTATCAACGTAAACACTAAATTTACAAATATCTCACGAACCTTGATCATCAACCAACTCAGCTTTCGAGTAAACACATTCGCTGATATCGGGCAAGGTTTTTCTCGTAGGTGACTCTCCGTCATGGTATAAGAAAAAAAAGAGGAAATGAAATCTCATCAAAAGCACACACTCTCCTTCATCATTCCCCTCAAAGATGAAGCGCCCACACTCAAAGAACTCTACGAACGGATCGCCGAACAGGCCAACGAACATTCGCGCGACTGGGAAATCATTTTTATCGACGACGGATCCGAAGACAACTCATGGGCAGTCATCGAAGAAATTGCCGAAAGTGATCCCAATCACGTCCGAGCCCTCCGCTTCCGCACGAATCGATCCAAGGCCCCCGCCCTCGCCACCGGATACGCTGAAGCAAAAGGCGAAATCGTCTTCACTCTCGATGCCGACCTTCAAGACGACCCCAAAGAAATCCCGCGCTTTCTCGAAAAAATCAACGAAGGCGAAGGCTGGGACATTGTTTCCGGATATAAGGAAAAACGACATGACCCATGGCACAAGGTCCTCCCCAGCCGCATCTTCAACGCCATGCTCAGCAAGGTCAACGGAGTCAAACTTCACGATCACAACTGCGGTTTCAAATGCTACCGCCAAGAAGTCGTCAAAGATCTACCAATGTATGGCGAAATGCATCGCATGGTTCCCTCCCTTGCTTCCATTGAAGGGTATCGTACCACCGAAATTGTTGTCGAACACCACGCCCGACAACATGGAGTCTCCAAATACGGCGTCAAAAGATTTCTCCGAGGCTTCCTCGACATGTGGTCCGTCTTCTTCGTCAAAAACTACCGCGAACGCCCTCTCCACCTCATGGGCAGCTGGGCTCTCCTTTTCATCATCCTCGCCACCTTACTCTGGGTCGCCAGTATCATTCCTGGCCTTCCTAACGGACTCCAAAATGCCCTCACCTCTGCCGCCCCGGTCGCCCTCTTTGCTGCACCAATCCTGTTTGCCATCGGCTTCCTAGCCGAACTCATCACCAACCGCCACTACGCCGAGAAAACTGACGTCCCCATTATCGAACGCATCGAAATCAACAACCCCGATGCTGCAAAGAAAGTCGTGCCCCTTGCCACAGCCAAAACATCTCACGAATCGGACGATCAAAAACACCGTATCCTCGTTGCTGACGACGACAGGATCACTCGAGCTCTCTCCACCCGAATCCTTCAATCTGAAAACTGGGAGGTCCAGACTGCCGATACCGCAGAATCCGCCCTCGCTGCCATCAAACCCGATATCGATGTCGTCCTCCTCGATATTTACCTTCCTGGTCTGAGCGGCATCGAAATCCTTCCCAAAATCAAACAACTCTCCCCTTCCACACAGGTTGTCATCCTATCCGCCTCCGACAAACCAAAGGACGGAGCCGAAGCCATCAAAGCAGGCGCCTTCGACTTCCTCTCAAAGCCCGTCGAAAAACAAGAACTCCTCGCAACCCTTGACCGGGCGCTCAGAGCAAGCCAAGCCCTCAGACCATCGACCACTGCTGCTTCCTAAAAGATGTCTGACCAACCTCTGAAGATTGCTGTTCTCGGATCAACCTACCCTCGTTCAGACGATGACCCCGGCGTTCCCTGGCAACGCGAAACCGTCAACCGCTGCGCCGCCGCCGGCCACGACGTCACCGTCCTAGCCCCCTCGTGGAAGGCCCTCAAAAATCACGAAATCGATGGGGTCGAAGTTCTCCGCTGGCGCTACGCCCCCAAAAAATGGGAAACTCTGACTCACGACGAAGGCGCCCCCAATAAACAAAACTCTCCTCTCTTTAAAATCTTCGCCCTCACCTACATCCTCTGCGGCACCCTCGCCGTTCTCTATTGGACCATCCGCCGCAAATTCGACGTCATCCACTGCCATTGGCCCTTCCCCCACGGCTTCATGACCCTCATCCCCAGATATCTTCTCGGAACCCGAATCGTCATGACCTGCCACGGTGCCGAACTCGCACTCGGCCGAAACTCCGGCATCATTCGCAAAACCCTCGCCCTTCTTCTCAAAACCGGAAATGCCCTCTGCTCCAACTCCTCACACACCGCCAACGAAATCAAAAAACTCGTCGACCGCCCCATTAACATCCTCCCCTACGGAGCCACCGTCACCGCCGCTGATGCTGGAGAAACCAATCACACCCCAGCCGATCCCCCCCTCCTCCTCAATTGCGGTCGACTCATCCAACGCAAAGGCCTCCACTTCCTTCTAGAGGCACTTCCTCAAACCCTCGAAAAACAAAAAGTCAAAGTCGTCATCACCGGTGAAGGTGACTGCAAAGACGAATGGATGAAACTCACCACCGAGCTCGGACTCGACGAACATGTCGAATGGGCCGGCTTTGTCAGCAGCGAACGCCTTGCCGAACTCTACCACACCTGCACCGCCTACGTACATCCCGCCATCTTTGACGACCGAGGAGATACCGAAGGCCTCGGTGTCGTCCTCGTCGAAGCCCTCCGCCACCGTAAACCAGTTGTCGCCTCCGAAGTCGGAGGGATTGTTGACGTCATCAAACACGAAAAAACTGGACTCCTCGTACCTGAAAAGGACTCCGAAGCCCTTGCCGATGCCATCCTAAGAATCCTCAACGACAAACCCCTCGCCGAGAAACTCGCCAACCAAGGATTCGACTACTGCCAAGAAGTCTTCGACTGGGATCGTATCGTCGCTAAAACTGTCACCGTCTACCGTGGCGAAAAATAGACCACTCAAATCAAAACCTCCTCCAAAATTTTCCCACTCTCAATGCCTTCAAAAAAACTCCGCGTCACTCAGCGACCTCCGCGCCTCTGCGGTCACCCCTCCACTATCAGCCCCCCATCAACCAAGCCCCCCCAACCAAGCCCACTCAACCAAGTCATAAAAACTTCCCAACTTTGCGTCTTTGCGGTGTCCTTCCACAAACCTCCGCAATACCCACGGAGCGGCAGCTCCCCGAAAAGCTAACCTCTAAAAGCCAAAAGCCAACGCCGAAAACCATTCTCCCCCACCTCACAAAAAAAGTGAAAAAACTCAAACCACTCCTCCTCACCGCTGTCCTCATCTTCATGGCCTGGGGACTCTACACCCTTCGCCACCAGCTCACCAACGCCCTCCAATCCGCCAACTGGCTTCTCCTCTCCAGCGCCATCCTCATCGCCATCATCTACCTCATCCTCAACGCCTCTGTCTGGGGACTCATCTCAAAAATTTTTGGCTCTAAATCCCCCCGCCACAAAACCGCCTCACTCTGGATCGAATGCGAAGCCATGCGCTGGCTTCCAGGTGGCATCTGGGGCTACGCCTCTCGCGTCGTCGAAGCCAAACGCATTGGGCTCAACAAAACAAACAGCGGCCTGAGTCTTGCGCTCGAACTCATCCTCACCGTCACCGCCTGGGCCATCCTTGGTCTCATCGGCTTCCTCCTCTCCCCTCGACTCCGCACCGTCGCCCTCATCTACCTCGACCGCCTCCACCTCTCACCCACCATCGTCATCACGGCCATCTTCGCCGGCCTCATCATCTCCGCCATCATCTTCCTCAAAAATCCCCTCAACATCCGAACCAAGATCACCAACTTTCTCCATCAACTAAAACCCCTCCTATCCGACTGGCCCCTCGCCCTCCGCGCCCTAGTTGAATACCTCATCCTCTCCCTCTTCTACTCTGCTGGCTTCCTCCTCTGCCTCAACGCCATCGGCGTCTCCCCCTCGCCCAACCTTCTCGAAGCCGCCGGATCCTACGGACTCGCCTGGATCGTCGGCTTCTTCGCCTTCGGAGCCCCAGGAGGAATGGGAGTGCGAGAAGGATTTCTCTACCTCACCTTCCAGCCCCTCGGCATCGCCCCGCAAGTCGCCACCGCCGCCATCCTCTGGCGAGCCATCCAAATCATCACCGAACTCCTCCTCCTCTCCATCATCAAAATCTTTCAACTCTCACCGCAAACCTCGAACTAGCATCCCCCTTCATCCCATGCTTTAATTCAGAAAACCACACACCCTCGCAATGAAACGTTTCCTCGCTGAAAACAAACTCATCCTCCTCTTCATCGTCGCCGCCACCATCGCCGCCGCCGCCCTCTTCAAATTCGTCATCCACCCCGCCTACACCAACTCCTCCAGCCGACTCTACACCTCCTCCCTTGGACACCCAAACATCCTCCGCAAAACCGGCAAACCCATCCCTGTCAAAATCACCCAACCAAAAACCGAAACCATTCAACACTTCATCCTCGGCGAAGGCACCTGCTCCAGCCAACCCATCCTCGTTCCCATCGTCCCCATGGCCGTCATCACCGACGTCCTCGTCAAAGAAGGCGACACCGTCACCAAAGGACAACCACTCGCCACCCTCGACTCCTCAAAAGCTCAAATCAAATACAACTCCGCCAAGCTTGCCGTCTCAACAGCCGAAGCCGAACTCCAACGCGTCCGCCTCGGCTCCGCCTACGTCCTTGCTCAAGAACGACCCGAAGTCGAAAAAATCAACCTCGCCGCCCTAGAAAAACAAGTCTCCTTTGCCAAAGAACAACTCGACCGATTCGAAAAAGCCTTCAAACAAGGAGTCATCTCTAAAGTCAAACTCCTCGAATCCCGAACCAACTACACCAAGCTCGCCGAACAACTCGCCCAAGCCAAACTCTCCACCACCATGGCCGAAGAAGGCGTCGAACAATCGCTCAAAATCGCCGAAAACTCCGTCGACGATACCAAGCAAGCCCTCGCCCACCGAGAAGAAGAACTCAAAGCTTACCAAATTCTATCCCCTGCCGATGGCATCATCGACCGCGTCCTCATCAACCCTGGCGAATACAACCAAGACAGCGGAAAACCCGGCTTCCTCATCGCCAGCGGACTCTGGTTCGACGGCTACTTCGACCAATCCGAATTCCCCCACATCAAGACCGGCCAGACTGCGAAAATCTCGCTCGAATCCTACCCCGGCCAACAATTCCCCGCCACCATCAATGCCATCAAACCCATCGTCAGCTTCAATACCGGTGGACCCGAAATCTCGCGCCCCCTCAGACCAAGAGGGTCTGGCTCTCCCGAATGGGCCGCCACCTTCAAAACCAAAATCAACTTCGACTCCCAACAAAGTACGGAAAACATCATCCCCGGCATGACCGGATTCGCCCGACTCTCCGTCACCCGAGAGTCCCTCACCGTCCCTCGTAGCGCCGTCCTCTCCATCTCAGCCGGCTCCGCCCTTGTCTACCTCGTCCCCGACCCATCCGCTGAGAACCCTGCCTGGAAGATCCAATCCGTTCGAGTCGGCAAAGTCACCGAATCGTATGCCGAAATCCTCAGCGGCCTCACCTCAGCCGACCAGGTCATGATCGACGGCCACTGGACCCTCCAAAAAGAAGACAAAATCAAAGTCCAACAGCCCTAAAAGCCTGTGCCTAACTCACCACACCAATCCACCCACGGAGCGGCAGCTCCCCTAAAAGCTAATTCCTGAAAGCCAACAGCCAACGCCGCAAACCAAAATGCTCCGCCTCCGCCATCACCTCCGCAAACCCTTCACCTCCCCCCACTGGCTTCCAAAAACCGTCAACCTCCTCTTCCTCTTCATTGCCGTGTGCCTCATCGCCCTGGGCCTCATCCGCCCCTGGTATGCCCTCCCAACCCTCCACCCTGAAACCCTCCAGCACGTCAATCTCGACAGCTCGCTCACTCGCATCTTCAAACTCTCCCTCATCATCGTCCTCATCCTCTTCACCATCCTAAAAATCCCCTTTCTTCTTCAAAAAAAGACCTCCTCCACTCTCCTCCTCCGAGCCACCGCCGCCTGCACCGTCGTCCTTCTCTTCTTCCCCACTGCCCTCAACCTATGGGACTCCGACACCATCGGCGACGGAGCCTGGCTTCAACAACAACACGATACCATGACCTGGCTTGGCGGCGATGTCTTTCGCGCCCATGCCGAACGAAGCCTCGAATCCGGAACAGGCGTCAACGCACAAGACCCACCCGAACGACTCGCCGTCTTCCGCCCACCCACCGCCTCACTCGGCATCGACCGCCTCAACGACTGGATCTGGTGGTTTGGCTACGGCCCCACCTTTACCCAATTCGCAGGCAAAGGATGGTTCTACACCCTCATCGGACTCGGACTCGCCTCCGCCTGCTTCCTTGGCATGGCCTGGCGAAATGACATCCCCACTGCTCGCGTCACC
>JAHDGN010000067.1:0-882 GCA_020627645.1 Akkermansiaceae bacterium | reverse complement strand
CCTCAAAAAAATCATCCTCCAAACCGGAGCTCTCACCTCGCTCATCGTCCTCACCATCACCGTCTTTTTCTTCAGCACCCGACACCTCCTCCGCCAATCCGAAAACGCCACCGCCAATGGTGACTACCTCATCGCTAAAGAACACCTCTCCGCCGCTCTCAAACTGATTCCAACACTCGAAAACGATAGCGGAATCATCCGCCAACGTGGGTACTTCGACAAACAACTCGGCCAAACCTCAACCCCCTACGCCAACCTCTACGACATCTTCAACTTTGATCAAAAAGGATACCACGGCCGAGCCCGTCAACTCATGAAGCAACTCGACAACCAATCCCAAACCAACAACTCCCCCCTTCCACGACACTGCGAACGCGAACTCTCCCGCCACCAACTTCGCTCCGCCATCAACGACATCAACTCATCTAAAACTGGGCCCGCCCTCATCTTCCTCAACCAAATCCTCACTCGCGAACCCAACTGCCTTCAAGCTCACTTCCACACCCAACTCGCCAGCCTCCAATCGGGCGACATTCAACAAAACCGCCTTGCCAACCAAAAACTCACCACCCTCTACAAAGGATACAAAACCAAAAACAAACGCGGAGCCATCGCAGCTTCATACTGGATCCTTGCTCAAGGCGAACTCAAAGCTGGCCACCCCGAAAACGCCTGGAGCGCCCGACTCAAATCGAAAGGTTGGTAAGAAAATGAAAAACTCTGCCCCAAAACCTCCCAAAACCTCAAAATCCCCCAGCGACCTCCCCGTCTCCCCGATTCCCCCCCTCCGCAACCAAGCCACTCACAACTCACAACTCACCACTCACCACTCGGCCGCAGGCCGCAAGCCACTCACAACTCACCAGTCACAACTCACAACTC
>JAHDGN010000066.1 GCA_020627645.1 Akkermansiaceae bacterium | reverse complement strand
CGAAAAAACTTCCATCCGCGTGAAATGCACCATACTTCACTGAAGAATCACGCATCAGTGACATCAAAGGAACCTTCTTTTGTTCACCATTGATCAGATGAAACAACTCGTCTTTCGTCTTGTTTTCGGAAAACATATTTTCCCACTCCGATTTAAAATAAATCGTATTGGCGAGAATAAGCCGAGTGTATTGACTAATGGAGCTCTCACTAATTACCTCGGGAAACTTACCAAAAGTTTGCTTCTCAATCCACGCATTGATCTTCTTTCTCTCAACTTCTGGCTGCCCTTCAAAATCCGCCTCCTGAAAAGCCCCCACCCCATAACTTTCCAAAATCCTATCGCTCCACGTATCCTTAACGTTAAAACCATCCTCTACCCAAACACCATTAGCAATGTTGATCGTAGTCGGATCGATTCTCCCCAGAATTTTGTTATATTGGTCGGCAAGTTGATTTTTCTCCCTCGCAAGTCGAAAGTAATCGTCTCCATACCCCTCCGACGCTGACTTCTCAATTTTTTGAGTCAAGTCCGCCAGCCTCTTCCGGTAGCTGACAAGTTCCTCTTTCAACTTCGTCTCCTCCCCAACTGCACGAGACTGCAATCTCTCTCGGAATGACTTCTGTCCCATTAGAATCTGTCCCAACTCCCAGGGAATCACTTGTCCATCATCCCCAACCCGAACCAAGTCACTCGGAAAACCAAGAGCTTCCCCAAGCTCTTTCGCGGTCTCCCCACCTGCACCTTCCAATAGCATCAAAAAGGCATTGCTGATTGAGTAAGGCGAAAATACGAAATTATCAGAACCCTCGTTCTTGGTCATCTCCTGATAAAAATGAAACGCGAACTCTGAATTCGTCTTCGCCATCAACTTTTCTGGAGCCTCGCCCTCACGGACCACTACCGCCTCCTGAGGACCAGCTTCCTCAACCCCCTGTCCATTGGCAATGCTCACCGCACCAGCCAACACAAGGAGCCTCGTCATTGTATTTTTCTTTTTACTTTTCATAGATTCTTTCGCTTCAGCATCACTTTCATATCGACCAATCAAAAATTCGGTCCCTTCAGCTTTTGCCACCCCCTCTTGAGTCCGAACGAGCAGATTCGATGACTCCAGCGATCTCAATCGCAGCTCCCCACTGAATAGCTCGATCTCATTCGAAGACAGCATTTGATACCTGGCCCCCGCTGACGCCTCCAAGACCCACCGTGGATCCAACACCGCTCCAACCACGTCCAGAGGCATCTCTCGACGCCACTGAAACCACATCACTCCCGCCACCGCGACTAAACAAGCAGCCACCGCCCCAACCCAACCCCAACGACCAAATCCCCCCCCGGTCACAACACCCGCCCGTTCACACTCTTGGTCCCTCTTCAAACTACGTAACAAACCATCCATCACCAATTGACGCCCATACTCCCGCATCAACTCATCATCCTTTTCATCCTCGGGAACTTCAACTCGTTCAATCTTCTTAGACATCACTTCAAGCCTTTCTCAGTTTCAATTTTAAACACTCCCGTAACCCATTCCGCGCCCGGCTCAGTCGCTGCCCCACCGCCGACCGCTTCACCCCGAGAGAATTGGCCGTTTCGTCAATGGTCCGATCATTGAAATACACCTCCTCAATCGCCTCACGCAAATGCCGACTCAGTCCACCCAAACAATCACCCAACGCCTCTTTCCTCTGCTCCCACCAATCCCCCCCCTCAACCTTCCGATCCAACTCAGAAAATGCCTCCTCAACCCCTTCGATCACCCGACTATCCACCACCAATGGACGCCGCTTCATCGATCGCCAATGCATCAAAGCTTTATTTCTGGCAATCCCTCGTAACCATTTCCCAAAATCCTCACCGTCTTCAAAACGAGCAAGAGCCTCATAGGCAGAAACAAAGGTTTCTTGCGCCACATCTTGCGCCAAATGCTCATCCTTCAACAAAACCTCCAAATACGCCACAACCATCGGGCGATACTCTTCACTGAGAATGTTAAAGGAACGACTCATCACTCTTCACCTTCAGTTTGCCAGGATCCTCAATTCGTTGACATTTATTTTCGAAAAACTGTAAGCTCAATCCCACCACAATTCTCCTCCCTTTATAGTGGGTACGCTTGAATCATTCGCTACAGTCAACTCATGAGCTCTACCCTCATCTTCTTAATCGTCGCCTCACTACTCCTCCTTCTTGTAATCGCAGTAACCTACAACGGTTTCATCACCAGACGGAACGACATGCGCCACGCCTTCTCCTCCATCGATGTTCAACTCAAAAAACGGTGGGACCTCATCCCCAACCTCGTCGAAACCACCAAAGGCTTCGCCTCACACGAAAAAGAAACCCTCGACGCCGTAATCAAAGCCCGCAACGCCAACCCAAACTCACCCGACCGATTCAGACATGAGGGCCAGGTCGCCCAGGGAATCTCTCGACTCATCGCTGTCGCCGAAGACTACCCAGACCTCAAGTCCAATGAACAATTCCTGAACCTCCAACGGAACCTGACCGAAATCGAGAGCCAAATCAGCGCCTCACGCCGAGCCTACAACGCCTCCGTCACCGCATGGAACAACGGCGTTGAAGCCTTTCCTGGCAATATTTTTGCCAACATCTTCAACTTCAAATCAGCAGAATGGTTCGAGGTCTCATCCGACGTCGAACGCTCAAACGTCAACGTCTCAATGTCATGAATACCAGCGCGTCACAACTCCAACAACCACTCAGACCACAAATCCAACAACTCGAAACCTCACGCCTGCAACTCCTCGCACAGCGGAAGGCCGGCATGAAATTTGTTTTTGGATCACTCTTCGGCGGAGTATTACTCGGCCTCGTCGCCGCAGTTGCGATACACCCGATCGCTGCAATCTTTGCGATCATCCTTGGAGCCATCGCCACCCTCATCATTTATAACCTCAAAGTCGCCCCAGTTGATAAGGAATTCAAAAGCCAGTTCAAATTGCAATTCATGGCGAATCTGATCAAAACACTCCAACCTGGAATGAATTACAGCCCCCTCCAGGGAATCTCCGAACAAATGTTTGTCAGCTCTGAACTCAGCAACAAGAGGCCTGACCGCTATTCGTCTGAAGACCTCATCCACGGCCACATCGACAAAACCAAACTCAGCCTCTCTGAGGTCCATGCCGAAGAAAGATACGAAACGAGAGACTCAGACGGTGATCGTAAAACCGAATGGCGCGATATCTTTCGAGGCATTCTTGTCATTGCCGACTTCAACAAACACTTCAACCAAACAGTCAAGGTTTTCCCTGACGTCGGAGAAAAATACTTCGGGTGGTTGGGCAAAAAAATGCAATCCCTAGGTGGGAAAGTCCAACGGATGGAAAATCCCGAGTTCAAAAAACTCTTCGTTGTTTACGGCGATGACGCCGTCGAAACCCGCTACCTCCTGACCCCCGACCTGCAAGAACGCCTCATTGAGCTCCGTCAAAAACATGGCAAAGGCGTTATGCTCGTCTTCAAAGACTCATCTCTCATCATGGGAATGCCATCAACAAAAGACTGGTTCGAGGGTAATATCAAAACGCCAGTCCACGACACCACCCAAGTTCAAAACCTCATCACGGAGCTACACACCTGCTTCTCGATCGTTGAAGACCTAAACCTCAGTACCCGCATCTGGACCAAAGAATAACCATAATCATCTTAATGATGATTAATTTTAATGATAAATCAACTTCTAGGCTTTTGACCACAAACATTTTCTCTAAACTCATATCTCAAATTATTGAGAAATGATAAAAATCACCCATCAGAATCCCTACCTTTTCCCTATTTTAATTGCACTCACTTTTAAAAGTTTTGGCCAAACCGCATACGAAGAAGATCAGCCACTCAATAACCGCTATCCATGGAACACCCAAGTATGGGGACCCGACCAACAAGCTGGTGGATGGTACTACAACCTAGGCATCACGGGTCTTCGCATGATGCTGGACGACCAAAAACCCAGAGAGTTACTCATCAAACACGTTTGGCCCAACACCCCAGCTGCCGGAAAAATCCAAGTCAATGACCGCATCATCGGCACCAACAACACTCTCTTCCAAGAAGATCACCGCAACGGACATGGCCGATTCGTCTTTGGCGCCCGAGGCCCCGCAGGCGAATTCGCCACCGCTCTAGAAACAGCTCAATCGAACGCTGGCAACGGCAATCTTTCACTCATGGTCAAACGTGGCGGAAACACTCTCAACGTCACCCTAAATATCGGAAAATCATACGGTGCCTACTCCACGACTTACCCCGAAAATTGCCCAAAATGCTCAACAATCCTCGCAGAACTCAACCCCATCATTCGTTCCTACCAAAATAGCGAGGGCGCTTTTGGAAATGGCGGTCCCGACGATAACCTGTTCGGTTGTATTGCTCTCATGAGCATCGGAGGTGCCGAAAACATGGCAGCCGTCAAACGCTGTGTTCAACTCATTGCCGACGAAACCACCGCGAACGGGTGGCAAACCACTGGTGACCTCATCAACTGGACCTACACCGTCGGATCAATCATTCTTTCCGAGTACTACCTCGCCACTGGGGAACAGTGGGTCAAACCGGAACTCAACGAAATCTACCAAACCCTCCTAAGAACCCAATACACCGATCGTTCTCAAATCATTCCTACCGATGAACCGGACGAATTCCCACCACCTTCCGGGACCGCCTTCCAGGGCGGTTGGGGACACAACCCCGGCTTTGAAGCCTACGGCCCGATCTCGATGATTACCGCACAAGGCGCCCTCGGATTTGCTCTCATGCAACGATGCGGAATAGCGATCGACCGTGCTCGACACGACGCAGCCTACAACTTCCTTGTCAAAGCAACCGGCCCCAACGATCACGTTTGGTATGGCGAAACAGATGACCCGGACCCAAACGATTGGTCAGCTAATGGCCGTACAGGAACCTCAGCGCTCGCCTACTTCATGGCGAATTATAAAGAAGCTTCATACAGGCAACGCGCCCTGAGATATTCCCAACACTCCGGAAATCACCCTCAAAGCTTTCCCGATACTCATGCCTCACCCGAAATGGGAATGCTCCTCCAGGCACTTGGAACATATACCGACCCACCAAGCTTCCGCAAACTAATGGATGCCAACAAATGGTGGTTTGCCCTCGCCCAAACCCCACAGAAATCCTTCTACTACTCTCCCGCTCGAGATATCACCGAACCATCGACCGACTTCCGATTCTCAGCCACCTGCGTTGCAGCCCTTGTATTTTCACTCCCAAACAAAAACCTCTATATTTCCGGCAAAAGAATTCCAGGATACGATGAATGGGCTGCCACCTTCGACGAACACCTCACTCTCCTAGACCCCTGGGGTGATTTCGACGGAGACAACAAAACCAACCTCGCAGAATTTCAGAACGGAACGAACCCAATCTCTGACGCAGGGGTCATCGCCATCGACACAGGCACGCTTGAAAACAAAACTTTCACCTACACTAGGAAATCAACACCAAACACGACGTTCTCGGTCTGGTATTCCAGTGACCTTGCCACTTGGACCCAAGATACCAACGCAAATCAAACCGTCACCGCCACGAATCCGGATGGCACTCAAAACATCTCCGTCACCCTATCGGTCACCCCCCCCACCAATACCAAGTTCTTCATTCGGGTTCGAACTCCATAGACTCAACTCCTAGACAAAATCATGAAAAATTTTGTTCTGCATTGCCTCCTCAACTCTTCTCTGTTCTTGCCGCTATCGGCTCAAGTGGACTACGAGATAAACGAACCACTCAACAATCGATGGCCATGGAATACATCCATGTTTGGCTCAGACCAAGACATCAATGGATGGTTTTACAATCTAGGCATCACAGGTATCCGAATCATCCTCGACGAATCAACCCCCAAGGAACTCATCGTCAAACACATCGACTCTGGTTCACCCGCAAGCGGACGAATCCAAATCAATGACCGCATTCAAGGAACCAATGGAGCCAATTTCATCAATGCTCACCAACGAGGATATGGCATCAACGTCTTTGGAGCCCGAGGCCCCATCGAAGAATTTGCCTCCGCCCTAGAGACTGCTCAAAGCCCCACTGGAAACGGAAACCTCTCCCTGAAGGTCAGACGAGGAACATCGACCTTAAACATCGATATTCCTATCGGAAAAACCTACGGCAGCTTCTCGTCCACCTTCCCCCAAAATTGCACCAAGTGCTCACGCATCCTCCAAGACCTTGCCCCCATCATTCGCTCCTACCAAAAACCAGATGGGCGTTTCGGTAATGGGGATGCCTCTGGCGACCTTCTTGCCAGCCTAGCCCTTCTCGGAATCGGAGGACCAACAAACCTCGCTGCAGTCGAGCGGTGTGCCCGACATGTCGCTCAAGGAACCAATGCCAACTCATGGCTTGAAGCCGGAAACCTGGTCAATTGGGACCTCTTTGCCGCCGCCATGATCCTCAGCGAGTATTACCTCGCCACAGGCGAACAATGGGTCAAACCAGAACTCCAAGAGATCTACCAGTCACTTCTCAAAACCCAATACAACGACCGCTCACAAATCGTCCCCGGTGATCCCGACGATCCACCTCCCGTCGGAAACCGATCATTCGGAGGCTGGGGACATAATCCCGGATTCGAAGGATACGGCCCCTTCGCCTTCAACACCGGACAAGGCGCTCTCAGCTTTGCCCTCATGCAACGGTGTGGAATCAACATTGACCGCGCCAAGCACGATGCCTCCTACAATTTTCTAATCCGAGCAACCGGCCCCAACCACTACGTTTGGTATAGCGACCCAGGCGAAAACAACCCCAACGCATGGGCCGACTGCGGACGCACCGGCATCGCTGCTCTTGCCAACTTCATGGCAAACTATCAAGAAACCGCCTACCGCACACGCGCCCTCCAGCACGCCCAATTCTCTGGAAACCACCCACAAAGCTTCCCCGACACTCACGCTGCTCCCGAAATCGGAATGGTCTTCCAAGCACTCGGAACCTTCACCGACCCAGCCAGCTTCCGCAAGTTAATGGACGCCAACAAATGGTGGTTCGCCCTTGCCCAAACACACCAAAAATCATTCTTCTACCAACCCAATCGGGACAACCAAGCACCCGACACCGACTTTCGCCTCAACGCCACCTGCGCCACCGCCATCATTTTCTCTATCCACAATAAGAACTACTACATGAGTGGCAAACGAATCTCAGGATACGACCAATGGGCACAGACCTTCCCCCAACACCTGACCCTCTTAGACCCATGGGGAGACTTTGACGGAGACAACAAAACCAATCTCGCCGAATTTCAAGACGGCACGAATCCCATTTCCAATGCTGGAATCATTGCGGTCAACACCACCAACCTCGAAAACAAAACATTCACCTACACCCGCCAAAACTCCCCCAATACCACCTTCTCAATTTGGCATTCAACTGACCTCGCCACCTGGACCCAAGATCGCAACGCCATCCAAACCGTCACCGGCACGAACCCAGACGGAACTCAGAACATTTCCGTCACCCTATCCATTACTCCACCAAACAATTCCCAATTCTTCATCCGTGTTAAGACTCCTTAAACCCTTCAACGGTCTCGGAAAGAACCTCAAAAATAACCCGACGCTCTTTCTCCCCCAAAGAACGCCCCTCCCCACCTCTCAACTTCTCCTTCAAACCGATAAAGACCTCCCGTTTCACGTCAGCTGGCAAACTCCGAAAAGCTTTCGAATAGATCATATAAGAACATCGATACTTAAACATCCTTCCATACAACCGAAATTGCCTCAGCTTCTTGGAACCCATCCCTCTCTGGCGAAAAACTTTTTCAAACTCACCACCACCGGACACCCCATCTCCACCCGGGTCAACTTCTCCCTGAAACAATAACCCCCCAACAATCTGAGTCGCCAAATCTTCCCTCACTTTCTTCAAAGCCTTCTTTCGATCCTCAATCGCCAAACGACTTCGCAAGAACTCAGCCCGCCGATAATGCAACTTGGCCGAAGTCATCAAATTGTGGATTCGACACTGATGCTCCAAAACCATCAATGCCACGATATCACTAGTTGGCCTCAAATACTTATCAGTAGGAAACATTCCCCCTAGGTCACGAAGGCGACTCACCTCAGGAGCAAGTGGCTTCGTCAAATCCTCCTCCAAAAATCGGTTCCCCAAATGACCCTCATCAGAATTCCCAGTCACATACCAGCCACCCCATCGTTCTCGAACCGGTGTAAGATCGGTCACCAACGTTGATCCAAAATTCAGTCGCGCATGCCCCTCCCGGTCCGGAATCACAGATCTCACAAAAACCCCAGGGACACCCGAAGTCCTAGAAGTCGCATGACAACTCAAGCACCGATGAGTCTCTCGCTGAATCAAATACCCTCCCAAATCTGCACTCTCCTTCAGCAAGTAAAACACCGGACCAAGTTTCTCATCCTCAACAATGACCTCAATATCTCCTCCCGGCATCCACCCCACATAGGCATTCATTGAAAAATAAATCGCCCGAGGATTCGTCGGCCCAATCAACGAGTGCTGCAGACTCGTTTTTGAAAAAACCAAAACCTGAGACTCTTCAGGAATATCTAAACGCTTCAAAACCTCTCTCAACAGCGCCTTCCCTCGTAGCCCCTTGAGACCTCCACCATCCTTCTCCAACTCCCTCTGCCAAATTGCCATCTCATCAGAGGCCGCCGCCTTCGAATACTCGATAGGAGGCAACTCAAAGAAATCTCGCCCCTCTACTCCCCCGAAGAGAAAAAGGCAAAGAAGCGACAATCGACCGAACACCCCCAACCTACGGCACCACACCTCCAACTCTATCCCACCTCGTCTGATAAAGACCTCAACTTTTCCCACTCATCAATCAAACTATGATCAATCTCCGTCAGCATTGTCTTCAAATATCTCTCCACTTCCAAAACCTCCTCCGTCTTCAACCCCGGAGGAACGGTCTGTACCAAAACCTTGTACACTTCTGACAAATGACGCAGCAAAACCGCCTCACTCTTCTCCAATCCATACAATTTGACATAGTCCTCAAAACTCCGCCAGCCTTCCACCATTTCCCGAACCACTGACTTCGGCCGAACCCCAGCCTCCTTCGCCCAGGGATTCGCCAACACAAATTCGTTATAGGTTGAGTAGATAAAATCCTTTCCCGGCTTGGGATGCTCCACTTCTTCCAGCGCCTCCATCCGATCCTCATACTCCATCCCCTCCTCCTTAAGCTTCACCAACAATTCACCTTTCAATTGATCCACCTGCTTGCGCAAAACCAATTGCGGATCTTCCAAAATTGCTTCCACCAAAGAAATCACATTCAACGCATGATCCCCGTCATCAACATCAAGCTTGGGAACCGTCTCCAATAGATACAACCCAAGGGCCTGATTCATCGTAAAATCATCCTGCAACTCGACATTCAACCGCACTTTCGCAGGCCCACTTCGCTCCTGCTTCGGCAAAATGGTTAACACCCCTCCCTCGACCAATCCCCGAAACAAAGCAAATGCCTGTCGCCGCAACCCCTTTTTCTTCGCATCTGCTTCATGACAACTACCAATCAATTTCCTCATCGCCAAACATCCGTCCTCCTCTTCACGCGACAAAACATTCAACAACATCCCATGCCGAATCAAAAAACTTGATTTCAATGGCTCAGGCGGTGCTTCTCTCAACTTTTGAAACGTCTTATCGTCCCAATTCACAAAACCCTTCTCTGGCGGCCGCTTTTTCTGAGCCCGGCTCTTCTTACCCTTCGCTGCGGCCTTCGCCTCCTCCTTCAAATTCTCAATCACATACTCCGGAGCTTGCGCCACCACATAGCCCACATCATCAAACCCTCGACGCCCAGCCCTCCCACAAATTTGCCGAAAGTCCCTCACCGCTAAAGTTTTAGTACTCTGCCCACCATACTTAAACAACTGGGTCAAAACCACCGTTCGAATGGGCACATTCACTCCAACCCCCAAGGTATCTGTCCCACAGATCACCTTCAATAATCCCTTCTGGGCTAACTTCTCAACCAACACCCGATACTTCGGCAACAACCCCGCATGATGAATCCCCAACCCATGCCTCAGAAGCTTCTTCATTTCCTTTCCATACGGGCTCTTAAAATCTGCATCGACCAACACCTCATCGATCTCAGCCTTCTCCTCTTTCGAACAAAAATTACGACTATAGAGATTCTGAGCCGATCGCGCACACGCCAACTGCGTAAAATGAACCAGATAGACAGGAGCCTTACCATCACTCACCAATTCCTCCACTTTGTCCTCAAGTGAAATGGTACTATAGTCATATTCCAATGGAACCGGACGATCTTCCGATTTCACCAAAACTGTCTCCACCCCAGTCAGGTCCGTCAAACCCTCCTCAAAGAACCGCGTTTCCCCCAAGGTCGCCGACATCAATAAGAACCTCGCTCTCGGCAACGTCAACAACGGCACCTGCCAAGCCACCCCCCTCTCGTGATCCGAATAATAGTGAAACTCATCCATGATCACCTCATCCACATCTGCCTCCGCGCCCTCCCTCAGAGCAACATTCGCTAAAATTTCAGCCGTACAACAAATCACCGGAGCCTTCCCATTCACCGTCGCATCCCCCGTAATCATCCCCACCTTCTCTGGACCGAATGTCTCACACAAAGACAAAAACTTCTCATTCGCTAATGCCTTGATCGGCACCGTATAGAAGGATCTACGATTTTGGCAGATTGCTCGAAAATGCAATGCCAATGCCACCAACGACTTACCGGAACCCGTCGGTGTGTTTAAGATCACATTCTTTCCCTCATACAGCTCCAAGATCGCCTCTTCTTGGTGATCATAGGGCTCAATCCCCTTCTCATCTAACCACTCCAAAAACACATCCAGCACTTCCGCACTGGAAGTCGGATCTTTTACCCTTGCCGGATCCAAACTCATCTCCCCTACCCTCACCAATTAGAGAGAAATCCCAAGCCTAATTCCTATCACACAAACTAAAAAACACACACCGCCGAAACAACAACCCCGAAAAAAACATGGCGACATCTCCACACCATATACCCGAATACAAAAAAAGCCCCATCAATGGGATTGATGGGGCAAGAGCAAAAAGGAAAGGGATGCTAACTTAAAATCAAAGCTTTAGAGCCGAAGTAACCCATCACCCCCAAAATAATCGACCAGCTAGACAGCCTGCCCGCTTCTCCTCCGACGTCGATTTAAGAGAAGCACACCCAGCGACACACCACACAAACTAGCCGCAGAGGGCTCTGGAATTTGCTGCAGTGTCCGCTCCCCGGCAATTTTGATCAGATCTGAATCGAAGGACGGATCGAAATTGGTAAATGTAATTGACTGAATTAAGTCAGAAGTTGCTGAAGAAAAGAAAAGATCAGGCCCGCCTCCCGATGCCGTAACCAGAGTTGCAGAGAAACTCCCTCCACCATTATCCGTAAAATTGAAATCCCCTTCCTGCTCTTCGATAGCTAAATCGGCCAGACTAGGAACCACACCACCAAACAAGGATACGGTAAAATCAAATGCATAAGCCTCAGGACCTGCCGTACCACCAGTAAGTCCAGTATCAATGTCAATCAGCCCAATCCTTGAAGAAACAACCAAGTGGTCGGCCAGATTAGTATCAAGCAATCCCGACCCGAGGTCAATCGAAGCAGTCGATGGCCAATTTGGATGACCAACATCGTAGACCGTAATTCGATACCCGTCGGATGGAGTTGCAACAACCGAACGGGCGTTCGTCACAGCAGCGCTACCAGTATTAATTGGCGAACTCGCAAAAGATGAATCCGTCGTACTTCCAGTAATTCCGAAAGAATCGCCTCCAAAAAACGGCTCACCCGAAAT
>JAHDGN010000533.1 GCA_020627645.1 Akkermansiaceae bacterium | reverse complement strand
GCATCCATCCCAATCATCATCTCAACATCACCCGGTTAGAGTTCCTATCGCATCTCAATGAGCAACCCTCCACAGTCCACTTCGCAGGCCATGGCTTTATCTTAGAGAGCGAAACAGGCATTGACTTTAAAACCGGCCTTGTTTTCGCAGGCCCCAGCCCAGAAAATATCCTCTTTGCCGACGAAATTGCCCAACTTGATCTCTCTTCAACAAATCTAGTCGCCCTCTCCTCATGCCGAGGAGGAATCGGACAGGAAGAAACGTCAGGCAACTGGTCCAGCCTTCGCAGAAGCTTCCTCGCCGCAGGAGCCTCCAATGTCCTCGCCTCCCAATGGCAAGTTAGAGACGACCACCTTCCCGAAATCATGTCCGAATTCTATCAGCTCAACAAACACCTTGCCCCGTCACAAGCCATCTGGACTCTCCAAAAAAAGTTCGTCACAGCACAAGATGACACTCGGTTGGCTTCAATCGGAGCCTGGGTCGTCGAAAGCATCGCCTCAGCCCCCTAAACCCGGTCAGACTTACTTCCGATTCAAAATCGCCCCGAAAAACGACCGCTTCTTCGACTTCGTTTTTCGTTTCTTTGAACGAACAGAAACAGCCTTCGTGACACGCTTCCCTCTTGGCCTACCCTTTTCCTTCAAATCCTTTCGATCCCCTTTCGAAACTGCCGACCGCAATCGAGAACGATTCATCGGAGTTGGCGCAAAATGAGTCGGCAACAAGCGGGTCGATTTCGGCCCAGCAAAGGATCTCCCATTCATATCCGGTAACCCAATGGTCGTCGAGATCCCTCCTGGATTGCTCCCATCACTTGGATCAACGAAAACTCCAGGATCAGTTTTAGCTGGGACAGGAAAAAAATACTTAGATTGAATGCGCGCACCGTTTCCAGCCTCATTGACAATCAGCCTCCCCGCTTCGACTCGAACGACCCCTCCATCAATGAGTCCAGCGTTAGTAAGAAAATCTTGCGAATACAAATCAACATAAAGCCCCTCGACCACCCCTCCTGTAACTAAAGAACTTAGCCGATCCTCATCAATACGCTCTCCAGAAAACCGATCCATGCTTGAGAGAGAAAACACTCCTGAGGCCATCGCGATCATTCGAACGACTCCATGATTGGCAATCGAGCTACCTCCAATTTGCTGAACGGTCTCCCCGACCAATGTGATTCCACCCTCCGTCGCCTCCATTCGACCTCTGGTAATAATGGATGTGTTTGGAAACAAACTACTAGGCACCCCCAAAGTCGCCTCCGCCAGCGGTACATTCGGATCAACGGGCCGAAGCGAACTCAGAAAAAGAGATGGCGCCGAAATCCCCGCGCCTGCCCCAATATCAATCCCTTCCACCACCAAAAAAAATCCCCCATCAGCTTCAATGTTCCCCAAAATATTTGCTCCTCCACTCCCCAGCACGCGATGAAAGCTCGTGTATCGCCCGCCTTCACTCGCAATTCTCAACCGTCCACCCGCCGGAACATCAAACGTATCCCACAAAAGCTCCGTATCGGCCCGCAAAGTGATCTCGGTATTCCCTCCCACCGACTCACACGAAAAATGAGCCACATTGCCCGTCGGACATTCTGCAAAGAGCAAAGCAGTCCCAATCGAAAACCAAAGCATCCCCGCCAACCTCATCCCGATCAAACTAACTGAATCAATGGCACACAAAAACCCAAAAATCAGGGCCCTTTCCCAATCTTCTGGTAGAATAGTTTCAACATGGCAAAGCCCACCAAAAAAGCCCCTCGGCAAAAATTCACCCGCCGAGCCTACCTCGGCCTAATCACAGCTTCCGCAGCTTCCGCAACCTGGGCCTACGCCATCGAACCAAACCGACTCTCCGTCACCCGAAAAACGATCTCCCTCCCCA
>JAHDGN010000532.1 GCA_020627645.1 Akkermansiaceae bacterium | reverse complement strand
TTAATATTTCGAGAGAGTCGATGCAAGACAGTGCTTTGGTTAAGAAGTTGAACGGACTTTTGACGAAGAGATTTTTGAAGCATTTGGGCAATGAAGCGAAGAGTGAGCCTGAGAAATACGAAGAGTTTTTTGAGCGATTTGGGAGATTCTTGAAGGAGGGGATTGCAACCTCGTTTGAGCATCATGAGGCGTTGGCTGGTTTATTGAGGTTTGAGTCGAGTTTGGTTGATGAAGGGAAGAAGACTTCGTTTGAGGAATATGTGACTCGAGCGAAAGAGGGACAGGAATCGATCTATTACTTGGTGGGGATTGATCGAAAGTCGATGGAAGCTGGACCCTATCTTGAGGCGTTTGCGAAGCGAGGATTGGAAGTGATTTTCCTGACTGACGGAGTTGATGATTATGTGATGGAGACGTTGTGGGAATACAAGGGGAAGACTTTGGTGAGTGCGGATCGGGCGGAGATTGAGCTAGATGAGTTGCCTGATGAGGAGAAAAAGTTGTCGGAGGAAGAGGGGAAAGATTTGACGGAATGGTTAGTGAAGACCTTAGGGGAGAAGGTGGATAAGGTTGAGATGGGGCAGCGTTTGGTATCGCATCCGGTTGTCGCTTTGACGCCCAAAGATGCGCCGAGTGGACAGGTTCGGGCGATGATGGAGGCGATGGGGCAGAATGCGCCGGAGATGAAGGCTAGTTTGGAATTTAATCCTTCACATGATTTGGTTGTGAAGTTGAATGAGATGAGGAAGGGTAATGAAGATGTTGCTGCCAAGGTGGCTGATCAGTTAGCGGATAACGCGCTTTTGGCGGCTGGCCTAGTGAAGAATCCGGCAGGAGTTGTGGCAGGAATGAACGAGCTTTTGGAGAAGGTTTTGGACTAGGCGATGGGCCGGTTGAAACTTTTCGACTGGATCAGAGGGGAGGGTGGTCTGGCTCCGTGGAAGAGCGACTACACGGGTTCTGATTATGGCCGAAAGTATGGTTGGTGGGTCTACCTAGAGGATGACCGGGTTGGCGTTTTGGACTATCGAGTTTGGGATTGGGACTCTCAGTTTTGGCATCTTTATCGATTTTCTTCGCTTTGTGGGGACTTCGATCAGTTGAGATTGGAAGGTGATATTTGGGCGTCTGAAGAGATTTCGTTGATGAGTCGATATAGTCCTGAATTTATGACGAGGGGTTGTTTGATCTCAGAAAGGCAAGAGGGACTTGTCGCAGTGCGGAGTGCACTTATCCCTGAGGAGGTTTTTCGAGAAGCCCACCAAAAATATTCTGCTCTAGTGTCAGAGGGGGTAGCTCAAAGCTGATCTTTTGTGATCCCTTCGATTATTCCTCTGCGACTTGAGCTGGAATCGACTTGGCAAAGTTGAAGAGTGCCTGGCCTCCTTGGTGGAGGAAGGTGTCGGTGGCTGGTTCTGGTGCCCAAGGAATCTTCGCGATGATGGTGGTTCTGTTGTTCCGGTATTGATTGATCTCCAGAGGGAGATTTTGGGGCAGGGTGGTGGTGGAGGGAATCAGCTCTCCGGTGTCAGTGTTGTAGGTGAAAGTTTGGGATGAGGATTGTGAGGTGAGAGTGACGGTGAACTTTCGGTTGGGAACAGTGGAGAGGCTCTTGAGGCGGTTGAAGAGTCGTATATTTTGATTGGTTGTGGTGGAGTTTTTGATGTGCCAGGTTCCGACGGAGATTCGATAGTCTGTCTTAGATGGAACAAACAGTGAGTTGAGGAAGTGTTGAGCAATCACTGAGTTGGAGCTGATGATGGGAGCTCCGGTCAGTGGTTGGTCTTTTGTCTGGTCCTGGCTGGCACAGGAAATGATGAAGAGGCTGAGGGTGGTGATGATGATTGGTTTGATCATGGCTGGATATGGTTTTTCTCTGGTTATTA
>JAHDGN010000065.1 GCA_020627645.1 Akkermansiaceae bacterium | reverse complement strand
TAGTGAATTCTTAGCAAGCAATCAAGAGACCCTTGCCGATGAAGATGGAGAAGATAGCGATTGGATTGAGATCTACAATCCGGACCCCTTACCAGTGGATCTTTCTGGTTTCGCGCTCTCGGATGATCCAGCCACTCCAAAAAAGTGGACCTTTCCAGAAGGGACAACCCTCCCCAGTGATGCGCGATTGGTCGTTTTCGCCTCTGGAAAAAATCGCCGATCTGGAATTGAGTTCCATACTAATTTTGCTCTTTCGAGTTCTGGTGGGTTTCTTTCTCTTCGAAATGTGGCTGGGGTTGTCTTGTCAGAATATACAGACTATCCCAAACAACGTGATGATATATCCTTTGGACAAGGCAGTAACAACACCACTGGTTATTTCAGCACCCCAACCCCGGGTGCCCCAAATGCTAATCCGTTGAGTGGCTTTGTTGCGGATACCATATTCGGCAAAAAACGTGGCTTTTATAGCACACCATTTGATGCCTCCATCACGACAGCCACACCTGGAGGACAAATCCGCTATACTCTTGATGGAACAAAGCCGTCTGCCACAACAGGAATCCTTTACACTGGCCCTTTTTCTATATCATCGACCACCACCCTCCGAGTCATCGCATACAAACAAGGGATGGTTCCTAGTAACATTGATTCTCAGACTTATCTCTTCGTTAGTGATATCGTCAACCAGGCTGAAATGGACTCACGAATCACAACTTCTCCGACATATCAAACTGAGCTTCGGGAAGCACTCCAACAACTTCCAGTTGTTTCTCTTTCATTCGATAACGAAGATGTCTTCGGCCCCAACGGAATCTACCAAAACCCTTTCGATAGGGGTAGGGGAAGTGAACGCGAGATTCACTTTGAGTATTTTGATCCCTCCAATTCAGAGAACTCAACCCACGAGCCAGCGGGGCTTCGAATACACGGCGGAGATTCCCGGAATCATTCTAAAAAGGCTTTGAGGATCTATTTCCGAAACGCCTACGGTGACTCTCGCCTAGAACATGACATCTTCCCCGACTCACCAGTGAAGTCGTTCAAGAGGCTCCTGTTACGCGGTGGTGGACATGATGCGTGGACCTTTACCGAAAGCTGGGACCAAGCCACCTTTATAAGAAACCAGTTTGCCCATCAGCTGCAACAGGCGATCGGGCAGCCATCTCCCTTTGGTCGTTCCGTCAATGTTTTTCTCAACGGCAAATACTGGGGTCTGTATGAACTTCAAGAACTCCCACATGAACACTACAATGCCGACCATCATGGTGGGGACCCTGAAGATTGGGACGTTGTCAAACACGAGCAAGAAGTGGAAGCGGGTAACCGGCAAGCTTGGGACCGCTTGATTGGTCTTGCAGAAAATGGAATCAATACTGCCGCCGACTACCAAGCGATCCAAGAATACCTCGATCTTGAAAACTTTGCTGACGCAATGATCCAGAGAATTTGGGTCAGCGATGAAGATTGGCTTGCCCCATTCTTCAATGGTGGCCAAGACGTCTCTCGATTTTTATCCGACAAAAATTGGTATGTCGCTAGAAAAAGTCGGAATGGAACATCCAAGTTTTACTTTTACACTTGGGACTCCGAGATGTCGATGGGTATTCCTTTCGTGGGAGCGCGAACTTTCGAGCATGATTTTTCACGTGTTAGTAATCCAAAGTCTCCAGGAATCATCTACGATGCCCTGAGGCGCTACCCTGAATTCCAAGTCCTCTTTGGTGATCGCCTCCAGAAGCATTGCTTTACCGATGGTCCTCTCACTACAAATCAACTTCAAGCTCGTTGGGATGAGCTTGCCGGCATGGTGCGGAGTCCCGTGGTCGCAGAATCAGCCCGTTGGGGGAGGGTTACGCGCGCAAATCAACCAGATCGCCCTTCACCCTTCACGCGCAACGATCAGTGGGCCCCTGCTGCGGACTGGATTAGAAATCAATTTATAGGAAATCGGACTTCCATGATGTTGACTCATTTCCAGCAAGTGTCGCTCTACCCCGACATTGATGCACCTGTTGCGACCCCTCAGGGTGGAAGTTCTCTCGCCCCAATTTCGGTGTCCCTAGATAACCAAATTGCGAATACAACGATCTACTATACTCTTGATGGTCAGGATCCCAGAGCTTCAACAGAACTCTCAAATACCACTCTCATCAGCAAGGATAGTATTGTGCGAGTGCTAGTTCCAACTGCACCAATTGACGCGCAGATAGGTTCTACCTGGCGGAACAAAGCCCCTCCGGCAAACATCAACAATTGGAGAGCTGGAAAAAATGGGGTTGGCTACGAGCGGTCAACCACGGGCGATTACAATCGTTTTTTACAGACCGATGTCAGTGAAATGTGGGATACGAATGCCACTATTTATCTGCGCTACGAATTCGTTATTCCCGACGAAAAAACGCTCCAGCAGTTCAACAGGCTCATGTTGAAGATGCGTTATGACGATGGATTTGGAGCTTACCTTAACGGTACACTTGTTGCGTCAGCAAATTTTAGCACACCCACTTGGAACTCAGTCGCCACCCAATCACATGACGATAGCAACGCCGTTCTCTTTGAAAACTTTGACCTCACCTCGCAGCTGTCCCAACTTCAAATCGGTACTAATGTCTTAGCGGTTCATGGTCAGAACCGTGATGTTGGAAGTAGCGACTTTCTTGTCGAAGCAAACTTGGTTGCAGGTTCTCAAGCCCCCGAAGGCCTTTCGGCTTCCGCCATCGCCTATACGGGAACTTTGCAAATTTCTCAGAGCGTTGTGATCCGGAGTCGAGTTTTAACTGCGGAAGGAAAGTGGTCAGCCCTTACTGAATCCTATTTTTCTATTGGTCAGCCAGCTTCTGCCACAAATTTGGTGGTCAGCGAAATCCACTATCACCCCGTCGATCCCACAACTTCTGATGAGATCGCCATCTCAGATAACAAGGATGACTATGAATTTCTCGAGTTACTAAATACCTCAAATGTGGAAGTCGACCTGAGTCAGTGCCAATTTACGCGCGGGTGTAGCTTAACTTTTCCACAAGGAACCACCCTTGCCGCAGGAACTCGGGGTGTCATCGTGAGCAATCGGGACGCCTTTCTTGCTCGATATGGTAGTGCCTTGGAGTCCTTCATTTTAGGCGTCTTTGAACGCTCCACAAATCTCGCGAATAGCGGAGAAACTCTGGAGCTTGTTGATGTCAATGGACGAGGCATATTTTCCTTTGCCTACGATGATCGTTCACCTTGGCCGACCAGGCCCGATGGAGACGGCTCCAGCTTGATACTGGCCAATGATAATACCTCCTCAGCCCAACTTGGTATCGCAAGCCGTTGGTTGGCTTCACAAGAGATCGGAGGAACCCCAGGCACAGGGGGTAAAACCTCCTTTTCCAGTTGGGCAATCGAAACCTATGGAAGCTCCTCAGGACCCGGCACTCGGCCAGAAGACCTAGCGCCCGGAACCTCCCAGCCAAATCTAGTCGTCTATGCACAAGGGCAGGATCTTAAAAATACGGCAATCCGATCCACCAGCCAAAAGATGATCAATGGGAGGCTCTATCCCGTCTTTACTTACCAAATTCGCAGAAATCTTGGAGATGCTGCGGTCACTGTTGAAACGAGCCAAGATCTCAAAGTTTGGCGGAGCACCGACAGAGTCATCCAAGAGGAATTCATCAATAGTAGTCTGACCCTTGTCACAGTTCGTGATTCTACTCCGGTTCAGCCCGGAGGTCGTATCTTTTTCCGACTCAGAGTCACCCTAAACCCTTAATTTTCGAATCAGTTTTACCAATGGACCATTCGCGTCAGGTTAAGGAATTAAGGTTCGATGAACCCGGTTAATGGAAACTCGATCTTTTGCCTTGGATGAGCCTATTTGAGTTTGGACCTATCAATTCGACAGTTATTCAGTAACCACGCCACAATGCTCAAACCCTTTAGGGGCGTGGAAAATGAATTGAAAAATGGAGTTTATTTAACTGTTTTTTAATAAAAAAATCATGTATTTAATTAGTCGTTCAAGAATATCTATCATTTATCAAAATATCTTCCCTTTTTATGGAATGATATAACTTTTTTTCCGCTACGCTTTGGGGAGGCAAAATGTTCTACGCCTAGAAAGGGGGCATTTCTCTAGGTTTCGCGGCGTTTGTCTTCAGTGGAAGGCTAAACTATGAGATTTGGAGGGTTTTTTGCCTATTTAGCGAGTCACGCCTCGTTGGGAAGATTGGATGAATCCGATGAGGGATGAAACGAGGGGGTTTTGGGCGAGGGTGGGGTCGAGGGCTTGGATGGCGCCGGTGAGTTCGGTGTCTTTGCGTAAGAAGAGTTTTTTGTAGGTGTTGCGGATGGCGAGGATGTCATTGGGTGAGAAATCTCGTCTTTGAAGTCCGACTTGGTTGACGCCGCGGAGGATACCGGGGTTTCCGTCGATGATCATGAAGGGAGGGGCGTCTTGGACGATTTTGGTCATTCCTCCGATCATGGCGTGTTCGCCGATGCGGCAGAATTGGTGGACGCCGGCGAGGCCGGAGAGGATGGCGTGGTCTCCGACGGTGACATGTCCTGCGAGGGTTCCGTTGTTGGATAGGATGATGTGGTTGCCGACGGTGCAGTCGTGGGCGACGTGGGAGTAGGCGAGGAAGAGGTTGTGAGACCCGATGGTGGTTGGGGATTCGGCATTGGTTCCGCGATGGATGGTGGTGTTTTCGCGGAAGACATTGTGGGAACCGATTTGGAGGTAGGTGGGTTCGGCTTGGTATTTGAGGTCTTGAGATTTGATGCCGATGGAGGCGAAGGGGAAGAATTCGTTATGGGATCCGATGGTTGTAGTGCCATGGATGACGACGTGTGAGTGAAGTTTGCAGTGGTCCCCCAGGGTGACGTTGTCTTCGATGACGCAGTAGGGTCCGATTTCGGTGTTTTCTCCGATGGAAGCGTTTGGGGAGATGATAGCGGTGGGATGGATCATTGAAAGATCCTTAAAGGGTAGTCTCCTCGTTTTGGAAAAGCGAGCGTCCTTCTACGCTGGCTTCTTTGAGTTCCCATTGGCGGTCGAGGTTGAGGCGGAAGCTGGCAAGGTGTTTGTGAGGCCATTGGTCGGGTGAGATCATGGAAAGGGTGTTTTGGCCTCGGATTTGGTAGAGGTGGTAGGTTTGCCCGACGATGGGTTCGAAATTGATTTCGGCTTCGTAGACGAGTTTGTTCCAGTTGAAGTGTTCGATGGTGGCGATGTATTCTTCGCGCATTTGAACGAGTTTTTGTTGGAGATCTCGTTCGACTTGGCTGATCCCGCGGGATTTGAAGGATGAGAGATCGTTGGGGGTGATTTTGGGGCTGAGGGTGGAGGCGGGGTAGGGCATGAATGCTCCTTGGTTGAGGGTAGTTTCGGTGCTGAGTTCTTTCATGCGTTAGGGTAGGGTCGTTTGAATTTGGAGAAGGGCAAATCATAAAAAAGCGGGCTTCGTGTGAAGCCCGCTTTGGTCATGAAATAATTGGATTTAAATTTTGGTTATTCGGTTCCAAATCCAAGTGGAAGTTTGAGAATAGGCTGCTGATCGCCATATATTGAATCTGATCCAGTAGCAAACAAAGGGTCCTTTGATTTGGTGATCGCCATTTTCGTTTCCTTGCTGATTTTGCCAGTTGCCGAAGAACCGTCAGCACGTCCGGCAATGTAGTAGCTTCCAAGTCCGGTGTTGAAGAACTTGGGCTCTTTACCTGCTTCTTGAACTGCGGTGACAATCAGAGGCATGTAGCTTGGATCCCCAGTAAGAGATTTATTGTCCTCGGCCATTATGTAAGAGAAACCATTCTCACCCTTAGCGAGTAGTTTTCCGTTGGCCTTCTTGTTGTCACCTTTGGTGACGCCGTCAATGCCTGGAACGTGGAACGACTCTTCGTTACCAACGTAATCACCAGCAACGAGCTGTGATAAGTAGGCATTTGAATCATCCTCTTCCGAGATGATGATGTCCTCAGCGATTTCTTCTTGGATGGCAAGACGGGTCGCTTCGTTTGGATAGCTAGAGCGCTCTTGCTGAAAAGAAACCAATCCGATCGCAATCGTTTTTGCGTTGGATGCGGCCTCTGCTCGGTTGCCTGCTTTGGTAGCATTCATGATCAGGGGCATGCTGATACCCGCCAGTGCCACGATGATGGCAATGACAACGAGGAGCTCCACCAGGGTGAAGCCTTTCTTCTGTTTTCTTTCTTGTACTTTCATTACTTTTGTTATGTTTTGGAGGTATTCCTCCGATTTTATATGAGTTGAGAGGCGTCATGACGCAGCTCAACACCTAAACATAACGTCAAGGTATTGGAGGGCAAGGTCGAAAGAGAAGGTGTTTGTCTTTTTATCCAAGCTAGCTTTTGAAAGCGTTCGCTAGGTCGGCGAGGTCTGAGGCGGAGGCTTGGTCGGCATCCAAGATGGCTTGTTTCTGAAGCTCAACGAGTTGTGAGATTCCATCTTTGGCGAGGTCGAGCATGGCGGTCATTTGGGAGGCGGTGAAGACGTCTTCTTCGCCGCTGCCTTGAATTTCGACAAATTCGCCAGATTCGGTCATGACGACGTTGAAGTCGACGGAGGCGTCGCGGTCTTCGGGGTAGTTGAGGTCGAGGATGGGTTCGCCTTGGTAGATGCCAGCGGAGACGGCGGCGACGAGTTTTTTGATGGGGAAGTCCTTAATTTTTCCGTTGGCGATGAGTTTGTTGATGGCGATGGCGGCGGCGACGCATCCTCCGGTGATGGAGGCGGTGCGGGTGCCGCCGTCGGCTTGGAGGACATCGCAATCGATCCATAGGGTGCGTTTGCCAAGTTTCTTGAGGTCGATGACGGCTCGGAGGGATCGTCCGATGAGGCGTTGGATCTCGGATGATCGTCCGTCGAGTTTGCCTCGGTTGATGTCGCGTGTTTTGCGGTCGTGGGTGGAGTAGGGGAGCATGGAGTATTCGGCGCTGATCCAGCCGCCGTCGACGCCTTGGAATTTCATCCAGCGAGGGACGTCTTCTTCGATGGTGGCGGCGCAGATGACGCGGGTATTGCCGAATGAGACGAGGACGGAGCCCGTGGCATGGGGAGCGACGTTGGGGGTGAAGGTGATGGGGCGGAGGTCGGGAATGTTTCTACCGTCGGGTCTTTGCATGGGGGGAGGGTTATGGTGGAAGATTGAAGATTCAAGATTGAAGCGGGAAAGTTTGGTTGGTTTTTGAGTTTGATTCGGGTGCTGGGGGAAAAGGGCTGGTGGTGGAGGGGGGAGAGGTCGGGGGGGGGCACAAAGGCGTGAAGATTGAGGGGGATTAAGGGGTGGTGTTGACGATGATTCGGAAGAAGATTTTGGGCAGGAATTCGGTTGATTGGAGGGTGATGAAGTTTGTTGGGGGTTGGGAGGTGTCTGACGAAAGCGTGACGATCGGTCCGTTTGGTGGTCCGCTGCCATCTGAAAACCAATCGGTCAGGTTTGGGGACCATTGGTAGGTGGCGTTTAGATCACTGGGTGTGTTTGGGTTTTGATTGTGGCTGAGTTCAAAGGTGAGTCCGTCTGAAGATTGGGTAGTGATGCCGACATTTGGTTGGGATGGGTTTGTTCCGAGCCAGGCTTCGACACGATTGTCTAGGCCGTCGCCATCGGGGTCGTCATTGGGGCCATTGTTGGCTCCGAGATTGAAGTTGCTCACCCAGGTGGCGAAAGTGTTTTGGGAGTTTGGGATGTTTGTCGATAGGCGGACGTTGTCTACTAGGACCTGGGTGCCTGCGGAGTTGGTGAAGGCGATGCCTATTTGTTGGCCGAGAAAGGGATCGTTTTCATCAAGGGTGGTGTAGGTGATGGTTTGATTGAGTAGGTAAGTTCCTCGGGTGGGAGAGATTTCAGAAAGCTGGGCTGTTCCATTGGAATTGTTGAGAGGGGTAGTGATTTCTTCGTTGCTACCGAAGAGCCAGATGGTGGCTTGTGATCCTGTGAAGTTGGTGACTTGGCCAATATCGGCGGTGAGGGAGTAGGTTCGTCCTGCTTCGATTGTGTGAGGGGTGAGTTGGCTGAGGGTTTGGTTTTCGAAAGAAATGGCGGCATGTTGTTCACCCTCGGTTGGTTGAGGGCTTTGATTGTCGTTAAAGTCTTGAGTGCCGGTGACCGTTCCAACGGTGGTCCAGCCTTGGGCGACACCGTTTTGAAAGGTTCCATTTGGAATGTCGTCAGCTTCAAAACTTGGGTTGACCACATCGAGGGTTGTTTGGTTGGAGCGAGTGGTGAAAGACCAATTGGGGTCGTCTGAGGCTTGTAGGCCTGGGAAGTTCGAAGGGGGTGATTGAGTATTTTGGATCGCGTCGTTGCTGATTTCGACGGCGTATTCTTGTCCTGCGGCTAAATTTACGGGTGGGTTGATGGTTAGGGAGTTGGCGTTGATGAGAACGTCGGTTGTGAGGTTGATTGGGATGTCGGGTCCTCCAGAGAGGTTTTTGAGTATGATCGAGCCATTGCCGGTCAGGGTGATGGGTGTGTTGAATTGGGCGACTAAGTTGGTTGAGGTTTCGATGTCTAAGCTGTTGTCGCTGGGGGTAGTGGAGAGGAGGTTGATGGAGCTGGGGGTGTTTGTCGCAGAGAGAGTTTCGGAGATCATGAAATCGGTGAGTTCCTGATCGTTCCACCAGTGATTGTTGAGGTCGTGTCCGCCTCCGATGATGACCTTGAGAGTCATGTCGCCACCTAGGGCGTCATATCGATCCTTTGTGATTTGGGAATTTTGAGCGAGTGGAACAGTTCCATCGTTATCTCCGTGGATGTGGAAGATCTTGACTCCTGAGTTGAAGAGTGGGGTAAGTCGTTCGATGGGGTTGTATTGTTGGCTATTGGTGGTGAGTTCTTGGGTGGTGATTTGGTAGTGGGAGGCGGCAATGGTTTGTCCGGGATAGCTGAGGAGATTGGTGACGGGGTAAATTCCACCGATTGCGGCGACTTTTCCAGGGTTGTCGGCGGCCCAGTTGTATCCGAGGAGTCCTCCCCGACTGCGAACGTGGAAGCTGAACTTTTCGGCAAATCCTCGGTTGGAGACGAGCTCGTTGTAGAGTTCGGTGTATCCGGCTCTTTGAGTTGGGTTTCCTGATAGGTCTCCACTGTAAATTCCTGCTACGGCGATGCCGGCGGCAAAGTACTGATCAAACATCCATTTCTCTTCTCCGTTGCCAGTCCAGTTTGGGAGGCTGCCTACGGCAGGTGCGTAGGCGATCCAGGGATTTCCAGGAGCGGGATTTGGCGGGGTGATGACGAAGGCGGAAAGGCCATTCAGGGTGAAGTTTTCGCGGGTCTGAGAGAGAGCTGGCGAGATGAGGGATGTGGCTAGGAGCGCTAGAAGTGGGGTGATTTTCATCGTCAATCGTGTCAGAAAGGTTCAAACGATATCATTATTTGCAGTCAATTTCAACAAGGTCGTTTTGTGGGATTCTAGGAGCCTGTCGGACTTACTCAATCCGGCAAATTCATTTTATAAATCGGCTCAAATCGCACCGACTTTCCTCAAAGTATTCCAATACATTTCGGTCAGTCAGCACGATTTGATCTCAATTTCTAAAACGTTTTGCTCGAATTTCGTTAAGTCCGACAGACTCCTAGGCAAAAGATTTTGGGGTTTTTCTAAAAAAATCTTGCTTCGGGAGCGGATTTGGGTATTTCTCGCCGCCCCATGGCTAGAAAATGTTGGATCGCCCGCAATAAGCGCAAGGAAAAGACCGTCGCCAAGTATGCCGACCTTCGTCATCAGTTGAAGAAGGAGAAGGACTATGTTGGTTTGACGATGTTGCCTCGTGATGCGAGTCCAACTCGTCTCGTGAACCGCTGTGAGGTGACTGGCCGTCGTCGTGCGTTTTTGCGTCGTTTTCGTCTTTCACGGATCACTTTCCGTGAGATGGCTTCTCATGGTATGATTCCTGGGGTGACGAAGTCTTCTTGGTAGGACATCCTAGCGTATTTTTGATGGTGGAGGCATTTCCTTTTGGAAATGTCTCTTTTTTTGTAGAGTTGAGGTGAGATGCCGATTTATGAGTTTGTTTCGGTGAACCCTGGGGTGAAGGGGGAGAGTTGTGTAGTTTGTTCGAAGGTGTTTGAGCTGAGAAGACCAATGGATCGGGGGGGATTGGAGAAATGCCCTGTGTGTCGAAACCCGGTCAAGAAGGTCGTGAGTCAGGTGAATACGAAGGTGGTTTCGCGAGAGAGGTCGGATCGGGAGATTCGGGAGGCTGGGATGAAGGTGTTGAGGAAGAATTGTGATGGGAAGTGGGAAGATGGGGCGGGCGGCCTGCGGCCGAGTTGAGAGTGGAAAGTTGTGACTGGTGAGTTCTCGATAGATCTGAGATTTCAGGTGAAGGATCTCAGATTTTTGATTGGTTTGGTTGTGGAACAGGGAACCGCTAATCTTCGCGAATTTAACTAATCTTGCTTGGTTGAGGGGAGCGGCCTTTCGCCGAGTGGAGATTGGAAAGTTGTATGCGTTGAGTTCGTGGTTGGTGGAGCCTGGTTGAGGGGCATGGAACCACGGAAGGCGCAGAAAGGCACAGAACTTTGGTTGAGGAGGCCGGCCTTTGGCCGAGTTGTGAGTGTGAAGTTTTGAGTTTTTCGTTGAGGAGCGTGGTTGAGGAAGCTCGGTCCATTGGTGGCTTTGTTTGATTGATTTTTTGTTTCAAGAGTGTTGGGCTACCGCCCGATTTTTTCAGGGTTTTTAATTTTAGCCGATTTGATTTTTATGAATGAACTTTTTATGATCGTAGGTTTTGCGTTGGCGGCTTATGCGGTGGTCGCAAATGATTCGATTCAGACACTGGGGACGTTTTTGAGTTCGAATGCGAAGCGTCCATGGTGGTTTTTGTGGATTTGGGTTTCGGGTATTTTGGCGCTGACGATTTTGATTGGTTGGTCGCTCAATGATGGGGATCCGGCCTTTGGACGGTTAGGGGCAGAGGGGAAAAATATTCCGTTCCCGAACGATTATGGCGGGGTGTTTACCTGGGTTTTTGTTTTGCCACCATTGGTGCTGGTGATTTTTACGCGGATTGGAATTCCGGTGAGCACGTCGTTACTTGTGTTGACGGCGTTCAAGGGGTTGGTGGTGGCGCAGCAGGGAAAGGATGGAAAAGAGGCTTTGGGATTATTCAAAAGTATGATGGAGAAGTCGTTGTTCGGCTACTTGATTGCGTTTGTGTTGGGTTTGGCAGTGTTCTTTTTGGTGATTTCGGTTTTTGAGCGGAGGTTTATGAAGGATTCGGATGAGGTGAAATCGAATCCCGGAAAGCACTGGGTCTATTTTCAGTGGTGCTCGACAGGGTTTCTTTGGTGGATGTGGTTGGTGCAGGATTTGGCAAATATTTTTGCCTACCTTCCAAGGCAGATTGAGTTTGTTTGGATTTTGGTGGCGGTGGTGGGGATGGTGTTGTTGCAAGGGTATTTGATTTTTCAGAGAGGGGGGAAGATTCAGAGGGTGGTTTTGGCGAAGACCAATACGGTGGATGTGAGGTCGGCAACGTTTATTGATTTGTTGTATGGGGTGGTGTTGCTTTTGTTTTATAAGGATATTTTCGGGTTTTGGCCGGATAAGTTACCGATGAGTACGACGTGGGTTTTCCTTGGGATGCTGGCGGGGCGTGAGATTGGAATTGCCTTGAGGTTGAGGCACCGAGGGAAAAAGCATGTGGCGAGATTGGTGTTGATGGATGCGGGGAAGGCTTTTGCTGGGTCTTTGGTTGCGGTGGGGCTGGCCTTTGCGCTGCCGTATTTGATTACGGCTGTTCCTAAGGAGAAGCAGGAGGAGGTGAAGAGGGAGCGGCCTGCGGCCGAGTTGAGAGTGAGAAGTGATGACTGGTGAGTTCTTGGTTGAGGGGAGCGGCCTTTGGCCGAGTTGAGAGTGTTAAGTTGTGACTGGTGAGTTCTTGGTTGAGGGGAACGGCCTGCGGCCGAGTTGAGAGTGTTAAGTTGTGACTGGTGAGTTCTTGGTTGAG
>JAHDGN010000064.1 GCA_020627645.1 Akkermansiaceae bacterium | reverse complement strand
TGTGAAGGAAATGTCATAAATCTTGACCTCATCTATTGATCCATCAAATCCAAAAACGCCACCCCCGGTCTCACCTCCAACAAACTCTTCACCTTCTCCAAACCCATACTAGTCCCCAAACCACCATTCAATTTAATCACCACCGTCTGCCCTACCAAATCCGCATCGAAACCCTCCACACTCTCCAAATCACCGTAATCCACCACACCACTCGCCGGCTCGATCTCAGCCTCCCTAATCACCCCATCACCCCCACCTGCCACCAAGCGATACGCCCTCAAAAAGCCCAAAATCGCAGGCTCCATCACCCTTTTTCCCTCCATCTTTTCCCGAATCTTCAACTCAATCTCTTCACTCATAGTGGGCTCGAACCGAACTAGACCTCCATCCCTGAACAATCTCAACTCAAAAATAAGAACGGCATAAAAACTGCTTCCGAATTGCCTCCTCACCAAAAAAACGATCCAATGGTGACGGCAATGCCCGAACCAGGCCTCCAACAATCTCTATCTCAAACTCAGACTCTCGCGCCACAAATGCGCCAGAGTCTCGAAATTCTCCAAGCGAATACCCTCGAGCTCTCTCAAATCATCTCCCAAGCCATGGAGATCAACCCCGTTCTCGAAGACGTCACCGAAGTCCAATCTCTCGACGAAATCACCCAACCCGAACAAACCGATTCCGACAACTTCGACGACTGGCAAAATTCCTACGATGACGACCTTCGAGAACTCTCCATCATCGAAAAAAGAAACAACTCACTCAACCAAGCAGCCAACGAAACCCGAGACCACTTCTACAACTCCATCGTCGCCCCTCTCACCCTTCAAGAACACCTCCTCGAACAACTCAGAGAAAGCGGCCTCACCCACAAACAACAAAACGATGCCCGCATCGTCATCGGCAACCTGACCGAACACGGATACCTCGACGCTTCACTCGAAGACCTCTCAGTCACCCTCAAAATCCCCCTCCCCAGACTCGACGACGCCCTCGCCACCATCCAATCACTCGATCCTCCCGGAGTCGGCGCCCACGATCTTCGAGAATGCCTCCTCCTCCAACTCGATCACCTCGGCCTCGGCAACTCACTCGAAGCAGAACTTGTCGACCAACACCTCGACAACATTGCCCGCAACCAATTCCCCGTCATTGCCAAACAAATCAACCTCTCACTCGAACGCATCAGCCAGGCAGTCGAACACATTCGCTCCCTCGACCCCACCCCCGGCTCCAGCTTCACCCACTCCGGAAACCCCTATATTCAACCCGATGTTGAAATCACCTCCACCGAAGATGGAGAATTCACAGCCAAACTCACCGGATCCTACCTCCCCCGCATCCGCATCAACGATCACTACAAAGACCTCCTTTCTCAGACCGCCAACGACCGCAAAACCCGTAACTACCTTCGCGACCACATTCGCGATGGACGCGCCATCATCCGCGCTGTCGATCAACGACAAGAAACCATCCTCGCCATCGCCCGAGAAATCATCTCCAAACAACAACCCTTCCTCCAAAAAGGAACCCGCCACCTCAAACCCATGACCATGAACGACATTGCCGACATCATCGGCGTCCACCCCACCACCGTCTCCCGGGCTGTCGCCGGAAAATACATCCTCACCCCACACGGCCTCATGGAAATGCGCAAATTCTTTGCCACCGGATACCAAACCCAAACCGGCACCGATATCTCCAACGAAGCCGTTCGAGAAGCACTCCAACAACTCATCTCCGCAGAGGACCCTCACCGCCCCCTCTCGGACTCAAAGCTCGAAAAACTCCTCAAGGAACAAGGCATCAAAGTCGCGCGCCGAACCGTCGCCAAATACCGAGAACAACTCAACATCCCCCCGTCCCACCTTCGCAAAAAATTCTAAATTTCCACCAGCCTACACCAAACACAACCTCTGATCCCACTTTCCTAAAACCCAAAACGCCCCAGCATTTCAAAATGCTGGGGCGTTTTGGCAACCCGTAGGGGATTCGAACCCCTATTGCCGCCGTGAAAGGGCGGAGTCCTAACCATTAGACGAACGGGTCATCGTCGCGCTAGGCGTGGGGAGGGATTATAACCTACAAGCAATCGAAGCAAGAAGGTTTTTTAAATTTTTTTCACCAACTCGATTCCCGACCTTTCCCAAACTCAAAACCTCGCCTACCCTCCGCCATGCCCAACATCGGAGATCAAGTCACTCTTCCCGTCCTCGGGCAGTCCCCCGCTGGCCTTCGCCTCAACGGCGACAACCTTGGCGAACTCCTCCTACCACGCTCCGAACGCCTCACCACCAAAACCGACGAAGTCACCGTCTTCATCTACCGCGACTCAGAAAACCGCCCCATCGCCACCGAAAAATCCCCCCACGCCCTCCCCGGACAATTCGCCCCCCTTAAAGTCATCTCCTCCAACAAAACTGGGGCCTTTCTCGACTGGGGACTCACCAAAGACCTCCTCCTGCCCATCTCAGAACAACGAACCGACCCCAAACCAGGTGATCGTGTCGTCGTCCACATCCTCCTCGACCCCGTGAGCGATCGCCTCATTGCCACCCAAAAAATCTCCAAACACCTCTCCACCACCCATCCTCCCCACCGCATCGGAGACAAAGCCCAACTTCTCCTCTACGGAAAAACCGACCTCGGATACAAAGCCATCGTCGACAACCAATACTCCGGCCTTCTCTTCGCGAACCAAGTCTTCGAAAAACTCTCCTACGCTCAACAAATCCCAGGATACATCACTCAAATCAGACACGACGGCAAACTCGATCTCTCACTCTACGCTCCCGGCAAAGACGGCGTCCAACACCTCGAAGAACGCATCCTCCACGAACTCGAATCACGAGGCGGCTTCTGGGACCTCCACGACAAATCCCCAGCCGAAGAAATTTACCACGAACTCGGCGTCAGCAAAAAACTCTTCAAAAAGGCCACGGGCTCTCTCTTCAAAAAACGCCTCATCACCATAAAACCCGACGGCATTCGCTCCACCTAAATCAAAACCTGACAACCTCGAAACCATTCATCATAAATCCACCATGAGCAAACTCGCCGCCCTCCCCTCCGTCGAAAAACTCGCCGCCTCCCTCGCGACCGACACCCCACTCCCTCGCCCCCTCATCAACCTCTTCGTCCGCCAACAAATCGACCACTTCCGCCAACTCCTCCTCCAAGACGAAGAACACACCCGGGAAGACATCGAAAACACCACCCGCACCGCACTTCAAGCCTTCGCCAACTCTCGCCTCCAACCCGTCATCAACGGCACCGGAGTCCTCATCCACACCAACCTCGGACGCTCCCCACTCGGACCCCGAGCCGCCTCTGCCCTCCAAACCATCGCCACCGGATACTCCAACCTCGAATTTGACCTCCCCTCTGGCACCAGAGGAAAACGCGCCGGCTACCTCGAAACCGCCCTCGCCTGCCTCCTCGAAACCCCAGCTGCCACCGCCGTCAACAACTGTGCCGCCGCCCTCGTCCTCACCCTCCGCACTCTTGTTCAAGAAAGCAAAAACGAAGTCATCGTCTCCCGATCCGAACTCGTCGAAATTGGCGGCGGATTCCGGATCCCAGAAATCCTCGAAACTTCGGGCGCCAAACTCGTCGAAGTAGGCGCCACCAACAAAACCCACCTCCACGACTACCAAAAGGCCATCACCCCACAAACCGCCCTCATCCTCAAAGTCCACCGCTCCAACTTCTACATCGACGGATTCATCGGCGAACCCGAAATCCCCGAGCTCGCAGCTCTCGCCAAAGAACACCAAATCCCTCTCATCGAAGACCTCGGCTCTGGCGCCATGATGGACACCGACGCCCTGGCCCCCATCGAACACGAACCCACCCCTCAAGAATGCCTCAAACGTGGCATCGACCTCGTCATCTTCTCCGGCGACAAACTCCTCGGCGGCCCACAATCCGGCATCATTGGCGGCCGCGCCGACCTCGTTGCTCAAATCAAAAAAGAGCCCTTCTTCCGAGCCGTCCGCTGCGACAAACTCATCCTCACCACCCTACAAGAATCCATCGACCAATACCTCGAAACCAAAGCAGACCCTACCCAAAGTGACGTCCCCGTCATCAAATTCCTTCGCACTTCAGTTGCCACCCTTCGCCAACGAGCCGAAAACATCCTCAAAGAACTATCCCCCGAAAATACCACCATCGCCATTGCCGAAACCACCGCACGCCCCGGAGGAGGCACCATGCCCCGGAGTGAATTTCCCTCCATTGCTCTCAAACTCGTCCCTCAAAATCAATCCATCTCGAAACTCGCCAAAAAACTCCGTTCCGCCACCCCAGCCATCGTCGGCTACACCACCGACGAAGCCCTCTTCCTCGACCTAAGAACCATCTTCCCCGAAACCGACACCACCGTCATCCAATCGCTAAAAAAACACCTAAGCTGACACCTTCCCCCCATCACGCCCCGAAAGCAACAACGCTCAATGAAAAAACTCTGAGTCACTCCGAGACCTCTGCGTCTCTGCGGTAAAAGAACTCATCATTCCTCATTCACGATCCGCCCACAGGACGCCTCCACAACCAAGAACTCACCAGTCCACACTCACCAGTCACCACTCGGCCGCAGGCCGTCACCCTTCCCACTCACCGAAGTTTCGAAACTTCTCGTACCTTTTCCGTTTCAACTCATCCACTGGAACCCCTTCTAATTCCTCCAACTGCTTCAAAAGCTCTGCCTTTAATGCCTGAGCCGCAGCCTCTGGATCATGATGAGCCCCACCAGGAACCTCCTCAATCACCCCATCAATCAAACCCAATTTTGCCAGATCAGGGGCCGCGATCTTCATTGCCTCCGCAGCCTCAGGCGCATGCTTTCGGTGCTTCCATAAAATAGCCGCACAACCCTCCGGACTAATCACCGAATAATAAGCATTCTCCATCATAATCACCCGGTCAGCCACCCCAATCCCCAAAGCCCCTCCAGAGCCCCCTTCACCCAAAACCACTGCCACCACCGGCACCTCCAGAGCCATCATCTCACGTAAATTCCTCGCAATTGCCTCCGCAATATTCCGCTCCTCCGCCCCAATCCCAGGATACGCCCCCGGCGTGTCCACCAACGCCACAACCGGCAACGAAAACTTATTCGCGATCTCCATCAACCGCAAAGCCTTCCGATACCCCTCAGGATGCGCACTCCCAAAGTTTCTCTTCAAATTCTCCTTCAAGTCCCTCCCCTTCTGATGCCCCACCACCACACAACGCTTTCCCCCAATCCGAGCAAACCCTCCCGGCATCGCATGATCATCCCCCACGATTCGGTCTCCATGCAACTCCGTGAAATCATCAAAAGCCCGGGCCACATAATCCAACATAAACGGCCTCTTCGTATGACGCGCAATCTGAACCCGCTGCCAAGGAGACAAATTTTCATAAATTGCCTTCCTCGTTTCCGACAACTTGGCCTCCATCGCCGCAATCTCATTCGACAAATCAATATTCGACGAATCAGACTTTTCTAGCAAACGACGCAACTCATCCTCTAACTCGGCAATCGGCTTCTCAAACTCTAGCAATTCCATAACTCGTCACTCTCGATGCGTTCTTGTATCATCCCCCTGGTCGAACTTCCACCTCATTCCCCTTTTGAACCAACATTGATAACTCCTCTAAATCAGACGACTTCAAAAAAATGCCGTTTTCTCCTCGATCAGAGCCCTCTCCCCCTCCCCCCCGCAACAAAGTCATCTTCCCCCCCACATAAAAACCGATGACCTTCTCCCCATGCTGATATTTCGCATGGCCAGGTTGAAAATACCCTCCATTTTGTGTCGCATATTTTCTCGAAACCTTCGTTTCATAAGGCTCTCGCTTCAGCCTTCCCACCTTGAAACGCTCAATCGGATAATCCTTCACCAATTGAAAATCCTCCACCCCCTCCTCACGACAATAGAGAACCACCGTCTGGCGAACCAAATCCACCACCAAACGACACTCCAACGGCATCACAATAAACTCATCCCCGACATGCAACCGAGACAACTCCGTCAACCCATTCAAAAATAACAACCCCTCCAAAGTCATCCCATTTCCCATCGCCACACTCAAATACCCCTCCCCAGGCGCCACCCGATGAATCCTCTTATTCGCCATATTCTCCACACTCAACAAACGATCCAAATTAAGCTCCCCCAATATTCTCATCGCCTCCGGCCCCACTTTCGATCCCGGATGCAAATTTCGAATAAACATCAACCGCTCCCTGGCCTCATCCATCTTCCCCACCGAAATCAAATCCAAAGCACGATTGAACTCATGTCTCCCAGGTTCAAAGCCCGTCAACTCCCGATCCGCCAACAATTTCTCCAAATTCAAATCCGCCTCCGTCGGCGCCGGATTGAACTCCTCCGCAAACTTTGGCAGCGCAATATACATCCCCCCCAACAACGCCATCACCAACACCACCGCCAATAGCCGATAAATGGAACCGACACCTCGCATCACTCTCAGAGCTCTAGAGCAACCCCCTCCGCTTCAAATCAAAACGATTGATATCCGATGACTGCATAATCATATCCAACGTAAACTTCATGACCCCCACCTCCCAAGCATCATCCACCGTCTCAATCACCGCCAAAGAAGGGTTTCCCGAGACCCTCAAAGACTCCAACACCCGATCTCTCACACTCTCAATCCGCCCCTCCACCAACTCCTCCGACACATCCGACCTCCGAAACTGAAATCCATACTGCAAAAAGCTCAGATCCACCCCCTGCCCCTTCAAATGCTCAATCACACGTAAAACCTTCGGATCAAACCCCTCCAACTCCACCTCGCTAAATCCAGCCGGCTTAATTAACTGCGGTTTCTGAGCATCCACCGACCCACGACGCACCCTGACCTTACCCACACTGTCCATCGGCTCACTCAGAATCTCAAATTCAAACGACGTCGAACCAAACGTCTCAATCCGACGAGCCGGCTCATGCACCACCTTCGTCGTCTCCATCGCATACTGAAAATCGTCAGGACTCACCATCAATTCAACTTATCTTCAAACAATCGCCCCATTTTGCCATTTTGCCCAACGAAAAGGGCAGGTTCCTTGTGGAAACCTGCCTCTTGCGTGGTCAAAATTCACCTCGAATTACCCCTGAGACTCTTCAACGTGAGCCACAATGTCTCCAACCGTCAAAAGTTTCTCAGCTTCCTCATCAGCAACGTTGATATCGAACTCCTCCTCGACCGCCATCACCAACTCGACAGCATCGAGAGAATCAGCGCCGAGATCTTCGATCATCTTCGACTCAGCTTTCACCTGATCAGCACTCACCCCGAGCTGCTCGACGATGATTGCGGTAACTTTTTCTAAAATAGTATCTGCCATGGCCTTTGGGATTAAAGTGGGCACGCGAATTTGGCAACCCCTAAAATTCATTGCTTTATAGTGACTTTACCTCTCGAGCTAACCCGCTCACCTCCAACACCTTATTCTTCAGCATCTTCGCCCTCTTCATCCTCCTCATCAACTAGCTCAATCAACTCTCCCTCAAAATGGCTCAAAATCTTCTGAAACAACGCCTCAGCAGGAGCCCCTTCTTCCTCTTTGAACTGCCCATAAACCATCCCATCTACCCTCGCTTTCTTCTCCTCGTCGCCCTCACGATACGTAATCGTCGCCAACCCCTTATTGTCCCATTTCCGCTTATCAAGCGTCAACATATCCCCAAACGGAATCAAACCCTTCCCCGGCGGATAATACCCCTCATCCGTCACCTTCATCACCCGACGCTTAGTCCGAATCAAAAAATACAAGGCACCTAAGGCAAGCAAACCCGAACCTGCTGCTGCCCAAAACTGTTCACCAATTTTCCTCGAATCCTTCACATCCTCTTCTGGGTCAATTTCCTGACTCCAGCCCTTTTCACCCGAATACTCCTTCCACAACTGCAAACTCTGGCCATTCCCCATTCTCTTCAGAATCTCCGGCCATTTTTCTTCAAAATCCGTTCCTTTCGGATAAATCGAGCGATCCTCCATAAAGGGAATCGTCTGCTCTTTGACATAATTTTCCCAATTGTCCCGATTCTCCTCACTCTCCCATGCCTTCCCCGCATCCGAAAACGCCTGATAATTCGCCACCACATAGTTCTTTTGGGGATATCCCCGCATCCCGTCGTACAAAAAATACAACCCAAACCCCGCAAACATCGCCAACATCAACAATACTCTCCAAATAAACCACTTCGTAGGACGACAAATAATCTCCGAATCAGACGACATCATTTCTAACGAAGAAAAACAATTCTCCCTCTCTCTGACAACCTAAGAATCTCGCCCACCATCCTTCACCCCACCCATCGAACAAATTCACCTCGTGCTTTGTCAGGACTAACCCCCAACCCCCTCTTCTCGAGCCAAGACAGCCAACCGAAAAGCTTCCTGATCTCCGTACCTCCGAATCGAAAACTTCACACATCTCCTCCTTCCCTTCTCAGGAGACCACGTCGCTTGCCAAAACTCATACGTCGTCCCATTCGTCACCACCGAAACCTTCGAAACCCCAACCACCCCAGAACGATTCCTCGTCGACCTCGTACAAATCCTCACCATCTCCTCCCCCTCTAACCTCTCCAGCAAACGATCACGCCACCTCTTCGCCGCAATCAACGATCGATCCACCCCACCAAAAACTCCATCCCCAAAAAATTTCCCATACTTCACCCCCCGACGCTGCAACCGCACCTGCCAACCGTGCGTACTCGAACCCGGCAAATCAATCCGAGCCAAAGCATAATTATCACGACCTATTCCCATCTTGCGAACTCTTACAAAATGGAAACGATCTCACCCTGTGTCAAACGGTCACACCATTTTTTAAACCATTCGCCTATTCCTAACGCCCCCTGCCTCGACCCAGTGCCCGCCGCTTCATCCGATCTGTAAACATCTCAGAACTCTGAATATAAGCCGTCGCAGCCTCCCGATCTTCAGCCATCCAACGCCGTGCCGTCATCGTCATCCCCCACTGCCGAGAACGCTCATCTCCCACACTCGCCGCCAATTCCATATTCTCCCGAGGATTGCCCGAATCATCATTAAACACAAACGACGCCACCGCAGAATCCCTCAACTCACCCTCCGGCCTCGCCAACGCCCACTCCTTAGCCGCATCTCGATCCTGCGACACCCAATTTGAAACCAAATCCCTCGTCACTTCCTCCTGCACTTCGTCATTTCCATTCGCTTCCAACCATCGCGCCGCCTTAGCAGCATCCTCACGAGCCATCGACTCCACCACAGATTCCATCGCCCGATTACGCCCCTCCCCTTCTGCCATCCCCATCACCTTATCCGCAGCCAAGTTCACATCTTCACTCGCCAACCCCTCAATCGCTTCACCCATCGCGCGACCACGCTGATCCTCCGGAAGCGACTCAATCCAGCCCTCCGCCGCCCCCCAATCCTTCTTCGCCCATTCCCGCGCAATCGCCCGATTCGCTCGTCCAATCTCCTCCACATCCATTCCCGATGACATCTCCGCCGCCTTCGCCGGATCAGTAGCAGCCAAACTCGCCAGAACCGAAGCCGCCGCCCGACTCCCCTCACGCCCCTCCAAACTCTTCGCCCACTCCAACGCACCATCCGGATCTTGCTTCGCCCACTCAGCCGCAATCGAACCCGCAGCCGAACTCCCTCCCCGACGCCCCATCATCCCCATCATCGCAAATTGCTGCTTATTTTCCTCATAATACGCCGCCGCCCCCGCCGGGTCAGACGCCGCCCACCCCTTCAAAATCGCCGGCCTCACAAACATCCCCGTCCTCCCCATCGACTTCGCATGATCCAACGCCTCCATCGGCGCCGCCTCCGCCCAAGACGTAAACAACAAATAACCATTCAACATCTGCTCATCAAATGGCAAGTCAGACAACTTCTCCGCCTCAGCCGCAAACTCGTCCTGAGAAAGCCCCAGATAATAATCAATCAATGCCTTCAATCGCCCAGTCTGAATCGGCTGAGCAACAATATTTTCATAACTTTCCCCCGAGTTGATCCCACTCGAAGTCACCCGATCCCCTGAACGCTTCTGACCCCGCCTCGAACCATCCTTATCACCACGACCACCACGACCACCACGACTCATAAGACTTCCCCGAGCACTCGAATCCGCACTTTGAGCCGATTCGGAGCCCCCCTCCTCTCCCTTACCCACAAAATACCCCGCACCACCACCAGCCAACACCCCAACAAGCCCAACTAAAATAACCGTTTTCATATCTTATCCCTATTGAAACCCCCCGCTACCCAAGAAGTCTCATACTTTATACAATAAAAAATCTCATTCACAATCCCGTCCTTGCTCAAACGCTCAAAAAAAACTAAAACTAGATCATGGATCGGAAAAAATTTCTCACAACTACCGGTCTCGCTCTTGCCTCGGCCTCATTACTCGGGCGACCTCCACTTCTGAACCCCAGTCGTCTTGACACCGTCGTGGAAAGCCCATAAAAGCGACCCCCTACCTTCGATCGAACAACTTCAAAAGCTTGCCGACTCCCACATCCACAGCAAAAACGATACCCTGACCTTCCAATATCGAGGCACCCAAAAATCCCTCAAGCTCATCCTCATCTAGCCTGGATATTTTATGAAGCAGTTTGGGTTCCCCTAATTCACAACCACCGCCAGCCCAGACTCCCCCTCGGTCGAAAGCGACGGCACACAAAACAAAACCCAACACTCCCCACCACAACTCAATCGATACATCGACTGCGGCCACTCACCCTCCGCCCGAAAAAATAACGCAAATCGATCCTCCTCATCTCCCTCACTCGAATAATCTTCGATTTCCCTCAAAACCCACTCCCCTCGCACCTCCTCCTCACCACTCATCATCTCCACCTCAAAGCGATCCCCCACTCGCCCCTCAAACTCCCGATACTTTGGTCTCACGAATTCCATCTATCGATTCCGTGAAGTGTTCGCCCCAAAAAACATCCGCTCCTGCGGAGTCACAAACAACTGCTCCGACAAAAACTCAAAGCGCACTCTCGTGTAACCACTCGTCGGAGAAACAGATGACGAACTTGCCGAAATCGAACTCCAACTCTGCAAATCATTCGAAACCTCAAACAAAGCTCCCACCCCAGGATCATCCACCACATCCATCTCAATCACATTCTGCGCCGGATCATTCCAATCATTCACCGGAAACAAATTCTCAGGACCAAACGGATTCCCATTAAAAACATACTCTAACAACACATCCCTCCCGTCCGAATCAGGATCCATCCCCGGCGACAAATCACCCAAAGAACCCGCAAACTGCAACTCCCACGAATCCGCCAAATAATCCCCATCAAAGTCCCCCGCCTCCTGGATCACAAAAGCATGCCCATTCCGAGGATCCACATCATAACCCTTCGCCAAAATCGTGCCCATCTCCACATCAACCTCCACCAACCGATTCAAATTTGACTCAAAAACCACCAACTCACACCCACGATCAAACTCCACCCCCCTCGGGCCATCCAAGTTCTCAGCAACTTGAACCATCTCACCATCCGACAACTGACGCCTCATCACCGTCCCCAGCTCATAAGACGAAACATAAGCATCCCCCGTATCCGGATGCACCGCCACCCCCCACGCCCCCACCAAATCAACCTCATCCAACAAAGCCCCATCCGCCAAATCATAAACCAACAACTGATCCAATCCCGAATCAGTCACATAAATCCTCCCATTTTCCACATCCACCTCCACATCATTCGGCCGCTGAAACCCACTCGCCACCACCGTCTTCACCCCAGGATTCGGCAAATCGTAACGCCACAACTCATCCGAACCCGAATCCAAGACATACAAAAATCCCCCCGCCACCGTCAGACCATGAAAAACCGCTCCCGCCTCCGTAATCACCGCCGTGCCACCACCCGCCAACACCTGAGAATCCACCCCCAACACCTGCCCACTCGTCGGCGAACTCAGATAAAGGAAACGATTCCCCGGATTCGCCG
>JAHDGN010000063.1 GCA_020627645.1 Akkermansiaceae bacterium | reverse complement strand
CTGACAAGCGGTGGGCAGAAGGTCGGGCGAGGCGCCGAGTTGTGAAATTTATTGTGAGAAAGTGAGGCGGTAGAAGTATTTGGGGTCGTTGTCTGTCGTGAGGGGGTGGTTGATGAAGTACTGTTGTGTCTGTGAGTTATAGTACTCAGTGACGGAATCGACATTTGTCCAGTTCTCAAGATCTGTGGATTGTTCAAGGTTGGTCGTGAACCAGTAAGAGGTCTTTGGGTAAGAGAATGAAATGGTGTTGGTGTTGCTGGAGCTTAGGGTATTGGAAAGGTAATTGGGGTTGGGAGAGGTCGGGGAAGTGCCAAGGACTCGTTCCAAGCCATTGTTAAGACCATCGCCATCTGGGTCGTTGTTAAGTTCTTGTTGGCTAGCGGGAATGGAGCCCCAGGTTTGGGTGCTTTGCCATTGTGAGTAGCTGGGAAGATTGCTTGAGGAAGAGGGAAGCGAAATTTGGTCAATATTTCCGGAATCCTGTCCGGTTGTTTCGATTCGGATGGTATTGGTGGTTCCTGAGTTCAGGGTGATTTCTGCAGTTAGTTCAACCCAATTGTTCCAGGCTCCCGTGTTGGCGAAGGTGATTGGTTGGGTGTTTCCGTTGACGATCAGGTTGGCGGTCCGGTCGTTATTGCCGAGGGCATATCGAATGGTGACCGTGGTTGGGCCGCCTGAAGCTCCGTCGACATTGTTCCATTCGATTGAACTAGAGGTTGGGTTGAGGTTCACAAATCCGGTTTCGTTGAACCCTTGATGGTTTGATTCGATCGCTCCGTTTGAGATGTTGGCATCTTCCGCTTGAAGGGAGAGGAGAGAACCCGAGTTGATGGTCAGGTTGGTCGATGCGGAACTACCGTTGTCGCCAGTGACGATGAGGCAGACATCGAAGGTGCCTGCAGGAAAAGTGTGTGAGGTTGTTGCTCCGTTGGCAGTTGTTCCGTCGCCGAAATCCCAGGTATAGGAGGAAATAGAGCCGTTGGGGATTGTTGATTGAGAGCCATCAAATTGGAGGGTGAGTGGCGCATTCCCTCCTGTTCCGGTAGATATGATGATTGGAGTAGGCAGGTCGATCGGTGTTGTGCCGAGTCGCTTTTGTTGTTGTGCGAGGTGGAGATCGGGTGGGTTTAGGTTGGAGATGGGTTCGATCCAGGTGTTACCGGTAGGGTTTGTGGAGGGGGTATAGCCGGCAACGCCGATGACGTTAAAGAGTGGCCAATTGGGAATGCTGGGAGCATTCCCACTCGTTTTTTGGATATTCCAGATGGTGGATCTTGATGCGGTATGTGGTTTTCTGGTGCTGGCGCCACCGGAGGCATAGAGTCGTCCAATATTTCCAGCCTGAAGGTCGGTAAAAAGGTTTTCGTATGGAAGGTTGGCGTGGTGGTCGAGGTTGAGGCGAACTCCGCTTCCTTTGGAAAAGACATTGGCGTGGGCGAGGCCCTCAACGGAAAGGTCGTGGACGAATGAGGTTTGGAAGTCGAAAGCGGTAAAGAGGCAACCTTGGGTATATTCTTTGACCCAGAGCCCATGGTGTCCGGTGTCGTTGCCGCTCCTGAGTTCGGCTTTGAAAGTCAGGTCAGAAAACTGGCAGAAGCGTGAGTCTTTGACGAGAAGGCAGTTGTCGGCGTCGATGAACGTGACGCGCCGTACCCAGCAGTTTTCCCCACCTGTGAAATCAATGGCATTGAATCCCTCTTCATCATTGTGTGCTCTTTTTGGGGTGCCTCCAAACTTGAAGGTGACGTCTTCGAGCCCAAAGTTAGTCATGGCGGGTGAGTAGGTGCGTATTTGGCTCGCCCATTCCGGTCGGGCATCGAGTCGGAGGGGGCGATCGAAGGTGATTTGGTTGCCGTTGACGGCAGCAACTTTGAGAACGGTGTCGGTGTAGTAGAAAAAATTGGATGGGGTTTGTGATCCAACGGTTTGACCATTGAGTAAATGAAGGCCAAGTGAGTTGGCGTTGTTTGAGCGAAGGCGAACTTTTTGACCTACAGTGACCGTTGGCGTGGTATTGAGGGTTACCGCGTAGTCGCCACGAGAGGCATTGGAAGCTAGGCTGCCGATGAGCGAGCCTGAAGAAGGCGAACCACCGATTTGAAAGAAGCCGCCGTCGTATGGAAGCTCGGCCCGCCCTTCTAAAGTAGAGAGTGATTGCGGCATGTAGAAGATGGTTTGTCCTTCACCAGCGCCTCGAATGACAAAGTTGCTTTTGTTGAAGTAGATCCGTGACGACAAGATGTAGGTTCCGGGGGGGATGTAGAGGGCGCCGTTGTTGGTAGCGTTGATGGCATTTCGGATGGCAGCGGTGTCATCGAGATTATCGCTACCATTTGCTCCAAAATCGGCGGCATTGGCGACAACGGGAAGGTCTGGGATAGTTGCCTCTCCTGATGCGAATCCGGCGAAGGAGAAGTCGGGAAGTCGAGAAGTTGAACTATGAAGCTCTCCGTTTTCGCCCCAAAGCTGTGAGGTGGTCCCGTTGCCTGGAGGGTTGGTGCTAGAGGCGATGACGTAGAAAGTGATCGATAGAGGAGCCAGGATGAGGAGTTTTCGGGGGTTCATTCGAAATTTGTATTGCGTGTAAAGTAACACACTTGAAGAGGCACTCAACCTACAAATCAGGTCTGTCGGTGGCTTTGAGTTTTAGAAATTTTCAAATTGCTACATTGATCATGGCTTTGAAATGTTTGATTTGAGGAGGAATTGAGATGGGGCAATTATCATGGAGATAGGAAAATTGGTAGCTATTCTCCACGTCATCAAAAAATTCTAAAGATGTCTGTAGTAATTTGAGGTAGGATTCTGCCTTCGATCATGGATCTCAATTTGCCAAATCGCGAACTCAAGGACATCGACGCAGCTTTCGAAGAGGATGAACTCAAAGGCAAAATTCGACACGGCCTATTAAAGGAAAACTAGTTTCTGAAAGAGATCAGTCGCTCTTTGCGCCTTTCTTAAAGAATATCATGAGCCCTATATATAACATTTCGAAGTGAGGGTTCTTCCAGCTTTGTTTTTGAAGAAGAGTTGTCAGAGGAGATAGGGGTGTTGAAAATCTTTGTCCGATAAATAAAAAGGCAGGGGTTGGCCCTGCCTTTTGCAATTTGATCGAAAGGCTCCTTATAGACGTCTACGTCTGAAAAGTCCCCCGATTATGCCAAGACCAAGAAGAGCTACCCCCGATGGTTCTGGAACCGCTTCAAACCCGATGTTGAAAGCTAGACGTCGATCAAAGGCAAATCCACTGTCGGCTGTCGGTGCGCTGCCAATCGATGAGATGGTATTAGTTTGAGCAACGTAATCTGCTACCCCCGATGTAACAGGGGCATGGATCACGGCTCTTCCGTCTTGGTGCCATCCCGCGGCAAGGACATCACCTGCATTCAGGTTAATAGTCGGATTACTACCGCTCACAGTGAATGCTTGGTTGTTGAGGCCGCTACTTGCAGTGAGTGAATCTCCGATACTTAAGATCTCGTAGTCACCGGCCGTTTGACTGTTCCCCGCAGTATAACGAGCAACAAACGGAACTAAATTAGCAGTCCCCTGTGAAAAATAATTCACCTCGGTTAAGGTAATTGTCTGGTTTGTAGGGGCGGTGTACAGAGATACGTCGGTGTGGAGGATATAAGTAAGGCTTGCAAGTGTATCTGCTGCCGTTCCACCTTGGGTAGTCACACTGATCCCTTCAGCGGCGGCATCGCCGATATAGTTTGTCGCTGCTACGCCAGCCTGAATAGTGGACAGAAACACAACTGTCTTTATTACTTTGTTCATGCACTAAAATATTGCTTCCGAGATCAGTCTAAGTCAAGGACAACCTAGACATAGTATTGAAAAGAGCGAGTCATTGTCATTCGTAAATTGGACAGAGTTGCTGACTCAGAAATTGCGCACATTCTTCGAGAAAGACTGTTAGTGGTTACTCTGTTTTAGTGGATCGTGGAATATCCAAGGCTAATGAGACTTTCCGTACGCTAAATTTCAATTCGTGAAGTCTCTACACAAGGCCAATAAAGATTGTGTGTGCGACTACTTCTCTGCCTGTTTCGAAAGCCGAATGAATAATTTCGGAAGAGTTTTAGAAGGAGTCGCTGTGGCGTATGTGAGATCGCCATTTTCTTCGATTATCACACTCACGGTTGTCTGGTCTCCAGGACCTGCGATCCCGTCTGCGGCAAACCAATCGATTAAGTTAGTCGACCATTCATAGGTTTGGATCGTATTAGGGAGAGTTTGATGAGCGAAAGTCAGAGTGCTGCTCTCCAGAGCGATCACCTCCAGAGGGGGTGCTGTTCTTGCGTTACGTTCCTCAGGATCCAGGGAAGTGGTGACTTTGGCGCTCCCGGATCTCACAAGGAGTTTGTTTGCCCTTAGGTTCGTCGTATTTGAAATGGCTTGCCCCCAGACCTCAACTTCGGCGAGGGAAAGCACTTGGAAACCTGCCCTACTATTTCCGAGAGTCTCAACTTTGACAATGCGTCCATTGAGTGGTGTTGTTAGGGACCAAGTTTCAGACTCGAGTGTGTGACCGGTTGTGGTGTGGAAATCTCTGAATGCGACGGTATTCCCTGTAGCATCAAGAATGGAAATTCGGTAGTTCGAAAGCCGGCTGGCACAGCAGTCAGTGCGATTAAACAGAATGATTTCCTCAATGGTTTGATTCATGCCGAGGTCGACTTGCCACCATGAGTTAGGGGCTATAAGGGTGTGAGTGACAGATCCATCAAAATACTGACCATTCGTGTCGCCATCGATTGCGCGATCTGCTGTGCCTCTCCAGCCGGTGGAAGATTGAGAAGCTGACGCACTGGAAGAGAGTGCCAAGTTGACGGGGCCTTCAGGCTCTGGATCAGGAGGTAGCGAGCCGCTCTTTGGCCCGATGACTTCTACTTCGGCAAGTGAGAGTATTTCTAATTCGTTACGGCTGACCCCAATGGTTTCGATCCTCACGGTACGCCCATTCACAGTTTCGGTGAGATTCCAAGTTTCGGTGAGATTGGCGAATCCAATTTCGACGAAGAAGTCCTGGGAAATCACGGTGGTCCCTGAGTCGTTTAGAATCAAGATCCGGTAGTTGGAGAGGCGATCACCGCAGCAATCGGTCCGGTTGTGGAGGACAATTTCGTTAATTGGGCGCTCTGTGCCTAAGTCGACTTGCCACCATTGGTTAGGGCCGAAGGCGGTGTGAGTGACGGACCCGGCCGAATACCGACCATCCGTGTCACCGTCGATTGCTCGTGATGCAGATCCTCCGAATGCAGTTGAAGATTGCGATGCGATGCTTCCGTTTTCGAGGGCCCAGTTGGTGGGGATCGATGGTCCGGTGGGAGGAGTGATTTCGTTTTGAGCCCCGATGACCTCAACTTCGGCAAGTGAGAGGATTTCTTGTTGACTACTGCTGATCCCAATGGTCTCGACTCTCACGGTGCGACCATTCACGGTATTAGTGAGATTCCAGGTCTCGGAGAGGTTGACGAATCCTGTTTCGACATAGAAGTCCTGGGAAATCAAGGCGCCGCCCGAGCCGTCTAGAATCGTGATGCGATAGTTGGAGAGGCGGTTGCTACAACAATCAGTGCGATTGTGGAGGACGACTTTGTCGATGGGGCGCTCGGCACCTAAGTCGACTTGCCACCATTGATTGGGGCCGAAAGCGGTATGAGTGATGGACCCGGCCGAATACCGACCATTGGTGTCACCATCGATTGCTCGCGATGCGACTCCTCCATATGCGGTTGAGGATTGTGATGCGATGCTCCCGTTTTCGAGAGCCCAATTGATCGGTTCTGATGAGGATGGGGCTCCCGTTGTCAGTGAAATTTTGTCGACATCGAGATAGGTAGAGCGGCCGCCTATTTTTGTGATGCGAATTGCAAGTTGTGCTGAGGTGTCAGGTGACGCGCCGGTGGTATAAGTTGTGGTGATGGGCGTGAATGATCCGGTGGTTAGATTGGCAGCTGTGACTGTTGTGGATGCGATCACTTGGCCTTGTGCTAGGAGCTCCAATATGGCTTCACCAAAGGTTCCGCTATTACGGAGACCGAAAGCTGCAGAAAGACTGTACTTTGTGTTTGGCTCGAGGCGGGTGCGCAGAGCTTGAAAGAGATGATTTCCTCCAGATCCATCGTTGAGAGAGGCGACATGTCGGCCGAGCATATTTTCGACGACCCCACCACCATTGGCATCTGTCGTGTTGAGGTATTGGGTGTCTATCGGGTTGAGGTATCCATTTGAGCCGTCTGCAGCACTTTGTCCGTCGAGAGATCGAATTTGCCATCCGATGAGAGATGGCGAAGAGTCGTCGAGAATACTGATTGAAGCGACTGATCCCTCGCTGGTGGAGGTGTCTGCCTCGAAGTTTGGATTTTTGATTGAGATCGCTGGGTTTCCTGAGAGAACTTCGAGCCATTGAGTCGCATGTTCTTGGAGGCCGATAGAGTTGAAATGGACCTGGTCAATCAGTTTGTCTTCCAGGTGAAAGTCATCGGTATCAGCGCCCAAGAAGACAAGTGGGTTTTCATAAGCTAGGCTTTGTTGAGCACTAGTGATGGGGATTTCTTGGGCTATATTGGCCTCAGGGGAGAACGAGACCTCGGAAAAGTACCACGGAAAAACCCAGCCGGCATCATTCCGGGCCTGCGTGATGGTGGCTTGGAAACGTGAGATGTAGTCGTTGTATGAGGTTGCATTTTTGGCATCGGCCTCGCCTTGATGCCAGAGGAGGGCTTTGAATCCGTTTGGAGGAAACGATTGGACCGCTTGTTGAATTCGCGGATAAAGATCATTGGCAGAGGGAGTCCAGCGGTCGGATAGGCTGTCACCTTCGCCAAAGCTGACGAAGCCAACTGGGACTTCCATGGCGGCCACGTAGGCCTGGGCAAAGCGTGACCATGGTGAGCCTCCATTTCCGCTGGAGATTGGGAGTGGATCGGAAAGTTTCTGCCAGGTATTCTCTGTCAGTGAACTTTTGACCGAAACTCGATCTTCTGATGGGGTGATCGCTCCTTCACCATGGCTAGCTGAGTTCGATTGGCCACCTACGAGAAAGACATCACCAACTCCGATTTTGCTCATAGTGATCGCTTCATCTGGGGTTTGATTGAGAATTGAGCGGATTTCGATATCATACCATCCGCCTGCGGGGACATTCGAGAGTGCGCCAGAAAATGAGCCGTTTGATGGGGAGGTTACGACAGTCTGCCAATCAGTCACTGATTCGGAGCTGGTTGGGAGTTGGGATTCAATCGCGTTAAACCATTGCTGTGCGAGAACATTGTTTCCTGCGGTGTTGGTGTGGAGAGAGTCTCGCATGAGGGACCTCGTATCGGCTTGAATGGGGGAATAGTTGTCTACGAGGAAGACGTTTTTGCCTTCACTGCGAAGTTCAGTGACGATCGTAGAAAGACCGTTGTTGTAAGCGATGACGTTGTTGTTTTCTTCCGGAGAGCCAAGGTTCGGAGGAATTTGAGCGACAAAGATTGATGGTGGGGTGGAGGTGCCTGGTTGGGCGAGAATGGTATTGACCAGTTTTTTCATGCGTGCCGGAGCATTTGCAATATCGTCATTCAGGTCGATATCGTTGGTGCCAAGCATGATGAGAACGACGTTGGGTTTGTGAGATTCGAGACGTCCGGTGTTCCACCAGCTCGCGATACTATTGGTGATGTTAGTTCTGCCGTTCGTGTTGTTTCCGATAGTGGAACCGGACACACCAGAGTGGTAGTGGTAAAGGTTTGAAGCTGCAGTTCCACCAGTATTGGGGAGGCCGTCTACATTGGCGGTAAAGTGCCCCGTATAGGTGAAGGTATACCCGTCGGCGCTAAGAAGGTTGTAGAGAGATCTACGGGGTGAGCCATTGCTGTCACCATCAGCATTTGATTGGGTGATGGAGTCACCGACAAACCAAATGTTTCCGAGATCTTTGCTTCCCGGGATGGAGCGGGTTGCGCGGGCTTCAATGCGGTCGACAGATTTGTCAATTGTTCCTGATATCGGAATGGAAGCCTGATCGCTCTCGTCTCGTTGAACGATCATATGGTCGCTGATCGAAGTCACAGTCATTTCTTGGCTGACTGGTGGCGTGCTGTCAGTAGGGTTGCCGATGACGTCAAATTCTTTGAAGACCGTACCTTGGGCATTTCCAGTGTGGACACCATGATCAAGCACTCGGACTCTGACTTGATCAACGCCAGATGCGATGATTCCTGAATTTTTGGTTAGCTCTATTTTTGAGGCAGAGGGGCCCGTGGTATTTGAGAACGGGGTGTATTGGAAGATTCCAATGGAGGTGAATGATGGTGAGTTGACCGTGGAGAAAAGAACCTCGATTTTCTGATTGGCGAGAGTCTGCCCATTTTCTACCCACCCTGCGTAGCTGGCAATGGAGGTAATATCGTAGCCGGCTTGGTTTGAGTCGAGGTTCAGGGAAATCGTGTATTCTGCTGGGAAGTGATTACCGTTCGTGCCAGAAGAGTGAAAAAGACCTTCCCCAGTTCCCGTGAGGCCGCTGTTTAGTTCTGATGGATTTCCGTTATTAATGCCGAAGGCAGATCCTGCAGTTCGAGCAATTGTTCCATTGGTTGCAAGGTCATCGGAAGAGGCAGTGAGCGAGGTCTCATTGTTCGCCTGTGAGTTGGACTGAATGATTCCAGAAGGAGGAAGGATGGGCGGGGTATCAAATCGGTTCTCTAGAGCGTCGAACCATTGTTGCGCGAGCACGTTGTTACCCGCGGTGTTGGTGTGGAGAGTGTCTCTCATCAGATTCGCACTATCTGCGTTGATGGGAGTATACATATTGACGAGAGTGACATCTTTACCTGCTGTCTGAAAGTCATTCACCACATTGACGAGCCCGGCATTGAAAGCGAGGACTCGGTTATTTCGCGCGGGATCGGAATTTCGATTGGGTGGGATTTGAGCAACAAAAATTGCGGGGGGATTGGTATCGGCCCCGGGTTGGGCTAGAATAGTGTTGACGAGGGTCATGATTCTGGCGGGAGCGGTTGCGACATTATTGTCCGCATTGGTGTCATTGGTGCCCAACATGATGAGTACGGCATTTGGCTTAGCGACAGCGAGTCGTCCCTGGTTCCACCAGCCGGGGATGCCAGCTGTCATGTTTTGTCTGCCAAAGGAATTCGCACCAATGAACGATCCGCTAATTCCTGAGTGGTAGTGATAGAGATTCGTCGAAGTGGTATTGCCGGTATTGGGAAGTCCGTCAACGTTGGCGGTGAAGTGTCCGGTGAATGAAAAGTCGTGGCCAGCGCTGTTGAGGAGATCATAGAGAGACTTTCTGGGGGAGCCGTTGGGGTCGTCATCGGCATTTGACTGAGTGATAGAATCGCCAATGAACCAAATTGGTCCGATTGTTGCCGAGTGAGTTTCGGTGGTGAGTATCCCCATTGCTGCTGCAAAGAGCGCGGTTTTGATGTCTTTCATTCGACGAGGAGTCTATGGTCAGATTTTGGTGATCTAAAGCGTTAATAACCGATTTACGGTTTTTCCTTAACGACAACGAAAGATGGCTTCAGGCGATTGATTTTTTGAAGCGAGCCAGTGACGGGTGAGAGGATGATGATTTTTCAAGTTGCTCATTCTTCAAGTGGATCAGAGGCTCTAGCTGATCGAGTGATGGAAATCGAACCTCTGATCTCGAAAAAATAAAAACAGGCATCCCTGGTGGGAATGCCTGTTGAAAAAATGGAAACGTTGAAGCTTCTTACTTGCGTCTCCTGCGACTGAGGAAGAGAAGCGAGCTGAGAGCTACTAAAATCCCCTGAGATGGCTCGGGGATTGGGCCGCTGCCGATTGGGATATTGTCTTGAAAGTTGGGAGTAATCCAACCGTCAAACGAGAAGTTAAAGGCTGTGCCGATGTCAAATTCACCGTCATTAGCAGTTACCGTGAATTCAAGCATTGTGGCCTGTGTTTCTTCGAGGGTGGTGAGGGTGCTGTCTTGAACCGCTGCGGCAGTTAAAAAGGAGCCTCCATAGGTTGGTAGTCCACTCGCAGCTCCATCTTGGATGAAACTTTTTAGACCCATGAAGCCTGTGGCTCCGTTGATGTTGGCCTTGCTAAGTTCGATAAAGCTTCCGTCTGAAGTGATGCTGTCAAAGGCAATTCCACCGAGTGTTGTTGTGGTGAAGTTTGTAGGATTTGCGACTCCTGGGGTAAAACCAAGTGGACTAAGGCTATTGATAGAGATGATGTCACGATAGGTCATCGCTAAGTTGTAGTTATCGGTGCCATTTGCCATTCTTACTCCCCCCAGCCATGGGAAAGATGTTGACGCGAAACTTGGAGCAATTGCAGATAGGTAGGTGTCGTTAGAGACAGTCAAGGTGATTGATGAAACGCCTCCTGAAGTGATCTCTAGCGAGTGTCCGACGATTCCGAAATTGCCAGCGGTTGAGCCGGAGGTTTGTCCGGAAACAAGATGATTGACTGTACCATTGTTCACCGAGTAGCTGATGGTCTGCTGGTATCGGTCTCCCGGCGAATTATTCGTCAGATTGGAGGTCGTGATCAGTGTGCCGCCGGTGGTATTTGAAACGAGAGGGGTGGAGGCGAAGGCTCCAGGGAATGAGGGAAAGTCGCCGGCGACGAGTTGATTGACGGTGCCGTTCCCAGACCAAGATCCTCCAGAGGAAAATGTATGGTTTCCGGGGCCGGCAACGGTTCCAATTCCGATGTCAAACGATATTGCGGACCCGTAAGAGAGTGGGGCTAAGCCAAGGCCTGTGATTGCTAATGCGAGTGTTTTTTTTATAGATTGGGGTATTTGTTTTTTTAAAATCGCCTTACGCAATTTTTGTCCTTCTTCTTTTAAGGGCCATTGAGGCGAAAGTCAAAAAGATTAGGAGAGATGAAGATGGTTCTGGGACGGGGTCGAACCTCGCTTCTAGGGCGTTAAACCATTGTTGTGCGAGGACGTCGTTGCCCGCGGTGTTGGTGTGGAGAGAGTCTCTCATTAGGTTCGCGCTGTCTGTGTTGATGGGGGTGTACATATCAACGAGGGTGACATCTTCGCCTGCGGTTTGAAAGTCGTTTACGACATCGACGAGCCCGGCATTGAAATCCAGGACTCGATTATTACGCGCGGGATCGGAATTTAGATTGGGTGGGATTTGAGCGACAAAGATTGAAGGAGGGCTCCGGGCTGGGCGAGAATGGTGTTGACAAGGTTGGTGATTCTGGCCGGAGCGGTTGCGACATCATTGTCCGCATTTGTGTCATTTGTGCCCAGCATGACAAGTACGGCATTTGGCTTGGCGACGGCAAGTCGTCCCTGGTTCCACCAGTTGGGGATGCCAGCTGTCATGTTTTGTCTGCCGAAGGAATTTGCGCCGATGAACGATCCACTGATTCCAGAGTGGTAGTGGTATAGGTTGGTTGAGGGGGTTGAGCCCGTATTGGGAAGCCCATCGACATTGGCCGTAAAGTGTCCTGTGAAAGAAAAGTCATGGCCAGCACCATTCAGTAAATCATAGAGGGACTTCCTTGGAGAACCGCTGCTGTCGCCATCGGCATTTGATTGGGTGATGGAATCTCCGATGAACCAAATCGGTCCGATTGTTGCGGATTGGGCGCTGATTGTTAGGCCCGTGATAAGACTGCAGAGTATTTTAATCATTTTATTTAAAATCAAACCCTTTATGGGCGTGCAATTAATAGAGTGTCTAAACACGGTGTCAAGCGCTTGCCATGTTTGTCGTTTAATTTTGAAGATAATTGAAAATTTTGTTAGCGTCAGACTTCTTCTGAGTTTTTTCGTAGGTAGAGTTTTCTCTAAAAGTCTGCGCGGAAGACTTTCAGTTTTTGCTGAAAACTAAATTTCCTAAGGCACCAATCCGGAAATAGATGCAATAGATTTTAAGGGTGAACCTCGGATCCTAAGCGCCTTCCGGTAGGCCTGTCAATCAAGGCTTGAGCCCCCCAAAAAGGCCCAAAGCAAGATGTCGAAGGTGTCGGCGGAATCACGTGTCCAAGTTCAAT
>JAHDGN010000531.1 GCA_020627645.1 Akkermansiaceae bacterium | reverse complement strand
CCCAGAGAACAATTAAGACGTGGCGGCGACTTCCAGTCGCCGAGCCAACCACCCTGGAAACAACCTCACCAATGGCCAAATCGCCCTCGAAGAAACCTTCTCCAATGGATTCTAAGCTGTCCAACGCGGCAACCCACAACCTGGTGAAACGGCCCTCGTGATCAGAGCCAAAATCGAGCTGGGCTCATGAAATATTCCGGCTAGAACCAGTTCGAAAAATCTTCGCACCAGTCAAAAATACCGGCCACCAAGAAGGACTCCCAGAGAACAATTAAGACGTGGCGGCGACTTCCAGTCGCCGAGCCAACCACCCTTGAAACAACCTCACCGATGACCAACTCGCCCTCGAAAAAACCTTCTCCAATGGATTCTACGCCGTCCAACGCGGCAACCCACAACCTGGTGAAACGGCCCTCGTGATCAGAGCAGAAATCGAGCTAGGCTCATGAAATATTCCGGCTAGAACAAGTTCGAAAAATCTTCACCCCAGTCAAAAATACCAGCCACCAAGAAGGGCTCCCAGAGAACAATTAAGACCACAGACCCATCCTAATCGGAACTCATCTCACTCGAGCCTGAAAAAATCGACCACACATCTTCCCGATCAAACTTAAAATCAGGATTTCTCCCAAATTCGGAATGAGTCCTCCATCCGAGTTGGATTCCACTTTGCTCCACCATTTCTTCGTACAAAACGATCGATCTTGTCCGCTCGACCCTCAGATCTACAGGTTCACCATCAAGCCCGGAATAGATGAGGGACGGATCAAAATACATCAACTTTTGATAGAACTCGAAAATGACTTCCTCGCCATGAATATGAAACGATTCGACAATGGACGGATCAATGTCCCCCCTCCGAATCAGCTCCCGAGCAATCTTGAGCCGAAATTCAAGAGGTTGATCTGGATCTCTCACCAAATCATTTAATGTTTCGGCCCCGACCATTTCAGAAAAAACCCTCAGAACCTCACTCGACTCATTGAAATGATTACTGAGCAAATTTATCCACTCGCCACCGTCATAAATCCTCTGAACTAACTCAACTTGGTGCGGGCTCAAAAAACCCAACGTTCCCATCTTGCCCATGAACTCCAATCGATCTCTATCCGAAACCCCCATCAAAAGGCCTCCCGCCAAATCCGTTTGAATCTTACCTTCGCCATCCCCAGTGAACGTTGTTCTCCCCATCCTCAGCTGAATCAGTTCCAATAAATCCCCAACACTCTCAGCGCTTGATCCCGAAGCGAGCATTTCTGCCAAATGCTTTCCCACGAGCCTCCCAACCACCCGATCCTGCCAATCCTCGGAGGTGGGATCTGCGATCGTTACCCGACGATGAGTGTAATCTTTTATGTGCATAACTTTCGAACTCAAAAAACCCCAAACATAGAACACCTCAAACGCAAAATCCCCCCTCCCAGCCTTCATTCCACCCGCAAAGGCACTGATTCTTGTCAAATCATAAGCCCGCTGCATCAAAACACCTTCCTGATCCAGGTCATCCTTATTATCAAATGGATAAAGCGCTCTCGGAAAAGCGTTCGAAATCTCTTCGATCAACTTATCAGCTTCTTTAGCTGAATACCGCCTCCCAATCTCACGCCCCAAAGCGATTAACAGAGCAGAAGGCGAACGCTCCATCCCTGGCAATACCCGCTTTTCCCCAAAAGCCCAAAAGGCCTCACTCAATCTGTTTTTCAATTCCTGATCAGAAAGCTTCGTCAAATCTTCAGCACGATCACCCGCCCCTCCCCACCCACTTCGCACTCGAGTCACAGGTGATCCCGAAAAATTTGGTCCTTCATTCCCTAGTCCACTTGACGCTTTAGAGAATGATTTTTTCCAAACGAAATCACAGCCATCCCATAGGATGAGCTAAAAAAGAGGTGGCTGGCGGCCGATTCCAT
>JAHDGN010000530.1 GCA_020627645.1 Akkermansiaceae bacterium | reverse complement strand
CACCAATTTGAGGATCAATGCCGGGGGGGAGTGGGATTTGTTCGATGTCGACGAATTCAGGCCAAGGGTCGGAGGTTGGAGCCTTCTTCTTTTTATCGGGCTTAGCTGCAGCGGCCGCTGTGCTGAGTAATGCTAGAATGAGGATGTGTCTGATCATGGTAGGGAGATGGTGATGGTTACGGTGCGAGGTTCAGATGGTTTGATGGTGAGTTGTTGTTCTTTCCAGGTTCCGGTGGGGCTGGAGTACGAGATGTTTTCTATTTTTTCGAATGTTAGGGTAAGGGGTTCGTTGGATTGAGGGAGGGGAGGAGGTTTTTGCCGTCTTTGGCAGGGGTCAGGGTTTCGGTGAAGGGTTTGCCATCGAGGGTGTATTTAAAGGTGGGAATGCCTTTGTTGAGGGAATAGCCGAGGAATTTGGTTTTTTGGGGTGTTGGCAGGGGCGATTGAGTTTCGGTGAGGAGAATGTTGCCGTTGATTTTGGCGAAGCTGTTACCGTTGGCCCGCCAGTAGGGCCATCCGTCGATGAAGTCACCTTTCCAGAGGTAGCGAAGACGGCAGGGGCCTGCGTCCCAGCAAAAATGGAGATCGTCATTGAGGGCGACGGCGATGGCAGCAGGGCTGGCGTTGGGCATGAAAATGCGTTGAACGAGTGGACGTTTTCGAAGGGATGGTGAGGAGGAAAATTTGTCGGAGCCTTTGACTTTTTTTTCGGTAAGTCCTCGGGTGGATTTTTCGATGTGGGCGAGGATGAGCTTGAGGTTGTCGTTGCCGACATGAGCCATGGAAGGCATCTGGATGCTTCCTTTTCGTTTGTGTTGTGGTTCGTTACACCATTTGATGAATTCGTCTGGTTTGCCTTTGTAGAGCTTGGCGATTTCGATCATGGAGGGGCCGACCTGCATGGTGTCGGGAAGGTGACAGGCGGAGCAGTTGGTGGTAAAGAGGGTTTGTCCGTCTTTTGCTGACAGGATCGGGGTGAGGAGGAGAATGAATGGTAGCTTGAACATCTTTTGGTGAGGCGGAAGTTGGATTGTAGATTTTAGATCTATGATTTACGATTTTTGATTGGTCTTGGTTGAGGGGGCGGCCTGCGGCCGAGTTGTGAATGTTGAGTTGTGACTGGTGAGTTCTTGGTTGATGGGTGGAGGGGCGTGAATTCGGTTAGTCTTGCTTAGTTGAGGGAAGGGGTGAAAGGCTTGTTTTTTCTTTTGGTATTGATTTGACGCAGCGGAAGCCGGTGTGGTTGGCGGGGGCGAGAGATTCGGAGTGGTGGCGGGCGCCGGGGCGGTAGCGGAGGCAATAGGATTCGTGACAGAGGAAGGAACCTCCCTTGACGACTCGGAGAAGCATGAGTGGGTGGAGAGGGCCGACGGCGTTAGGGTTGGGCCAGCTATTGGTTGCCATGTAGTGGTTGACTTGGGGTTGGCTGACTCCGTTTTTTGGGCCGGTGGGGTTGTTTTTGGGGTTCCGGATGAAGAGGGTGTAGGCGTCTGGTCGGTAGTAGTCGGAGCAATGTTCCCAGACGTTGCCTGCCATGTCGTAGAGGCCGAAGGGGTTGGGGGGGTATGATTTGACGGGGGCGGTGCCGATATGGCCGTCGGTTCCGGTGTCGTTATGTGGGAATTCGCCTGTGAAGACGTTGGCGAGCCATTGATCGCCTGGCTTGGATTTGTTTCCCCAGATGTAGTCGAGTCCTTCTTTTCCGCCTCGTGCGGCGAGTTCCCATTCGGCTTCGGTTGGGAGTCTTTTGCCTGCCCATTTGGCGTAAGCAGCGGCATCTTCGTAGGTGACGCAGACGACGGGGTGGCTTTCTTTTCCGGTGAGATCGGATCCGGGGCCTAGGGGGTGTTTCCAGGAGGCTCCGCTTCGGAATTTCCACCATTGCCATTCGGCTCCTTGTTTTCGAAGTGGATCGGCTT
>JAHDGN010000529.1 GCA_020627645.1 Akkermansiaceae bacterium | reverse complement strand
CTACCAAACTCCAACCTCAACCTCCCATCTCCCAATTCCTCGACCTTCACTGGTTCACAATTTGCCCGATACCTAGGCTGGATTTCTGCCCTCCCTCCTCGCACCGCCTCATTCATCCATGACAACGAGCCCACCACACAACTTCTCGCATACAACCCCTCCGTCCCCTTTTCATCCCATCCCACCACCAATTGATTTTCTTCCGCTCGCTTCCCCACCACCACATAGGCCATTCCTTCACGAGGTGAGGCAACCCCATGCCCCTTCCTCTGCCCCAAAGTATACAAATGCAACCCATGATGTTGCCCCAAAACCCTGCCCTCAACATCAACAATCTCCCCAGGCGAATCAGGGACATAATGCCGCAAAAAATCGGACATCTTCACATTTCCAATAAAGCAAATCCCCTGCGAATCCTTCTTCTCAGCCGTCGGCAAACCAAATCTCCTCGCCACCTCTCTCACCTCAGGCTTTAACATCTCCCCAGCCGGAAACCTTGCTCTGCGCACCTGCTCTCCCGTCATCATCGCCAAAAAATACGACTGGTCCTTATTTGGATCCGCCCCCCTCAACAAATCCGCTCCACCATCCGCCCGCTCACGTCTTCGTGCATAGTGCCCCGTCCCCACCGCCTCAAATCCCTGCTCCAGTGCATAATCCAAAAACACCCCAAACTTCATCTCGCGATTACACATCACATCCGGGTTCGGAGTCACCCCATCCCGATACCCCTCCAACAAATAATCAACGATCCTCTCCCGATACTGTTCAATCAAATCCACCACTCGAAACTCAATCCCCAAAACCTTTGCCACCGCATGAGCATCCTCCATATCCCTTTCCCAAGGACAATCACCCGGTAACCCCTCTTCGTTGATCCAATTCTTCATATAACCGCCCACGACCTCATGACCCTGCTCAATCAACAAAGCAGCAGCAGCAGACGAGTCGACGCCACCCGATAATCCAACCATAATTCGTGCCACGACTCCTTTTATACCCACCACCCTCCTCCCGCAAGCAGGACAACAACCAACATCGACACTTAAGAGAATCTCAAATAAGCTCATTTTTTTCGTAACCTCCCTAACTGAAACTTTCTTGGAATAACGTGAATCATCAAACTTCCCCTCAAAATTGCCCCAGCTGCGCTCAACCAATCCCCAAAGACGCACCCGGGTCTCTCTGCCCCATCTGCCTCCTCGGAAACTCTAAAACCCGGCCACTCCCTCGAAGCAAAAATAACCAGACCTCAACCATCACCGATCCCGCCGTAGTCCAAACAGCGTTTCCCCAACTCGAAATCCTCGAATGTATCGGACGGGGAGGCATGGGCGTCGTCTACAAAGCACGCCAAATCAAACTTGACCGCCTCGTTGCCCTCAAACTCCTCGCTCCTGAGCTCTCATCCAACCCCGAATTCGCCGAACGATTCGAACGCGAAGCCCGGACACTAGCTCAACTCAACCACCCCAATATCGTGACCATCCATGAATTTGGAGAAGCCAAGGGCCAATACTTCCTACTCATGGAATACGTCGACGGGGTCAACCTTCGCCAAGCTCTCGAATCAGGAAGCTTCACTCCAGACGAAGCTCTCAAAATCATTCCCAAAATTTGTGACGCCCTCCAAACCGCACACAACAAAGACATCCTCCACCGGGACATCAAACCAGAAAACATTCTTCTCAACCAAGAAGGAGAAGTGAAGATTGCAGATTTCGGTATCGCAAAACTCTCCAATCACCCCTCCGAACTCACCCTCACTCAAGAAGGTGATCTCATCGGGTCACAAAACTACATGGCTCCCGAGCAACTCGATCCATCAACTTCAGTCGATCACCGAGCCGACCTCTACGCCCTCGGCGTCGTCTTCTACGAAATGCTCACGGGCGAAGTCCCACGAGGCCGCTTTCTTCC
>JAHDGN010000528.1 GCA_020627645.1 Akkermansiaceae bacterium | reverse complement strand
CGAGGGGATTGAATCCGAAACAAGTTGATCAGGTTTGTGATGGGGATGCGGTGATTGAGGCGCAGCGTTTGACGGCGGGAGTGAGTGCGGTGAATGAGGTGGTGGATTATGCGTTGAGGCTGACGCGTCATACTCGTGAGATGAGTGGGTTGAGCCTGGGGGCGGGGACAAGGGGGGCGATTAGTTTGGTGCAAGTTGCGAAGGCGTATGCGGTGATGTCGGGACGTGATTATGTGATTCCTGATGATATTAAGAATGCTTCTCTACCGGTTTTTCGACATCGTGTGCAGGTTTCGCCTGAAGTGGCAATTAGTGGTCAGAAGGTTGATGATTTGTTGATGTCGGCGTTGGAGGTGGTGGAGGCACCGCGAATCTAAAGTTTGATGGCGATACGTCCGACAAAGTGGTTGGTGTGGGTGTTGGTGTTCTGGTTGGTTCTCGGTCTTTCAGCGAGTTTTTGGGAGCCGGCGAGAACGTGGTGGTTGGTGGGTGGATTGATCTTGGGTGGGGTATGTTTGGTGGATTTGTTGATGGTGTTTTTGGTTCGGGTTCCATCGGTTCAGCGACGGTTACCGGGACGGATGGCAGTTGGGGTGGATGGAGAGGTGAGGTTGCGGATAGGGAATTTGGCGCGGCGGCATTTGCATGTCCGAGTCTATGATGGAGTGCCAAAGCGAAGTGAGTGTGAGGTGCTGCCCTGGAAAGGATGGGTCAAAGCGGGACAATATGTCGATGTGGATTATCCGGTGACCCTTTTAGAAAGAGGGGAAATTTCTTTTGGGCAGACTCATTTGCTGTTGGCTTCTCTGTTAGGTTTGTGGGAGAGGTTGACGAAGCAAGGAGAGGAGGGTTCGGTCAAGGTGTATCCGAATTATCAACCGGTGCTTCGGTTTGCGTTGATGTCAATGGCGCATCGGCAAGTACACATTGGGATTGTGCGGAAAAATCGGGCGGGATTGAGTCGAGATTTTCATCAGTTAAGAGATTACCAGATGGGCGATTCACTTTCGCAGATTGATTGGAAGGCGAGTGCGAAGCGGTTGGAGGTGGTGAGTCGCGATTTCCAAGAGCAGTTGGATCAGTCGGTGATTTTGATGTTGGATTGTGGGCGAAGGATGCGGGCGATGGATGGGGAGATTTCTCAGTTTGATCACTGTTTGAATTCGTTGCTTTTACTTTCTTATGTTGCGTTGAGGCAAGGGGATCAGGTGGGGGTTTTGAGCTTTGGAGGAACGGAACGTTGGTTGCCTCCGGTGAAAGGGGCTTCGGGAATGACGACGGTTTTGAATCATTTGTATGATTATGAAACGTCTCCTTACCCGAGTGATTTTAGCGAGGGTGCGGAGCGTTTGCTCAAACATCAGCGAAGGCGGTCATTGGTGGTCGTGGTCACAAATTTACGTGGTGAAGATGCTGATGAGTTGAGGGAACCTTTGAGGCGATTGAGGCGGAAGCACGTGGTTGTGTTAGCGAGTTTGAGGGAGGAAGGGATTGGTTTGATGTTGGAGAAAGATCTGAGGAGTTTTGACGATGCGTTGGGCTATTTGGCAGCGGAGGACTATGCTGCTGAACGGGAGGCAGTGTTGGCTGGTTTGAGGTCTGATGGGGTGGTGACTTTGGATGAAACGGCCGAGGCCTTCCCGGTAGCGTTAGCGAATTGCTATTTAGATTCGCGGGCGGCGATTTAGTCAGTGGTTTCGGTGCTTTCAAGGAGGTCGCGCAGTTGGAAGTAGAGCGGGAGTGCGAAAGGTTTTTCTTTGATCAGATTGGAGGCCTTATGATGAGCTTGTGGGTTTTGTTTTGCGACGGCGATGATTAACTCAAGGTTGGAGTGGAGTTCTTGTTCAAAGGCATCTGGGTCCGTTTGTAGAAGAGAGGGGATTTGCTCCACAGCCATCCCATAGGATGAGCTAAAAAAGAGGTGGCTGGCGGCCGATCCCAT
>JAHDGN010000062.1 GCA_020627645.1 Akkermansiaceae bacterium | reverse complement strand
CTAGTGACGACCCACAAGGAACAAGGAACTGATTTAGGGCTCTATGGCGGCATCCTAGGCTGGACCCCCGATGATGCGCGACTACCCGAGTATCAAGAAGAACTCGAAAATCAGCAGATTCAGGTCGATGTCAGATATGAAAATTATGAAGCGCCCCACCCCAATTTTTATCGCTTAGAAATTCATTCCGAAGAAGGAAACGTTCACAATTTAGACGCAATTTCGACTGGTGGAGGGATGATCGAAATTAAGGCGATCGACGGTATCCCATTCCACTCTTCAGGTGACTATTATCATCTCCTCCTGTGGCTTGCGGAACCACCAGAAACTCTGGGAGTCGAGGCGGAGCATACATCTTGGCACCCGAACTCTAGTGGTCAGGGGATTTTCAACCTGAGCCTACGCTCAGAGCCGAGCGATGAAGTGTTATCTGACCTCAAACAAAGACTCACCCCTTCATCGATCCGCCTCCTCCCCGCTGTTCTCCCCATCCTTGCTAGAAAAAAAATTACCGTCCCATTTTCCCGAGCCGGAGAAATGATGACTCAGCCTGAACTCAAAGAACTGCCTCTCTGGAAACGAGCCCTCAAATATGAAGCACAACGCGGAGCAATATCCGAAGAAGAAGTCATGTCCAAGATGGATCACATCAGGGAAATCATGGAAGAGGCCATCAAGACTGGCCTCAGGGGTACCTCCTACCACGACCGAATCCTACCCTCTCAATCACCAGGTTTCCTGAAAGCTGAAAAGGAAGGGAAACTCATCCCTGCTGACATAAACAATCAAATCATTCGTTCGGTGACAGCAATCATGGAGGTCAAATCGTCGATGGGCGTCATTGTTGCAGCTCCTACAGCAGGCTCCTGCGGTGCTATGCCTGGTGCAGTGCTTGCTGTCGCTAGCGCTCTCGGTAAATCAAACGAAGAAAAAAATGCTGCGCTGCTCCTTTCAGGTCTTCTTGGAGTTTTCATCACCCTGGACGCGACCTTTGCAGCAGAAGAAGGTGGATGTATGGCCGAATGCGGTTCGGGATCAGCGATGGCTGCTGCAGCAATTACTTGGATGGGCGGAGGCTCCAACGAGCAACAGATGACAGCAGCTTCCTTAGCTCTTCAAAACTCATTCGGCATGGTGTGCGACCCGATCGCCAATCGAGTTGAGGCACCATGTCTCGGAAAAAATATTATGGCCGCAACCAATGCCCTCGCTTGTTCGAATATGGCCCTCGGTGGATATGACCATCTGATCCCTTTTGATGAGGTCGTCGCTTCGATGAACCAAGTCGCTCACCAAATCCCAAGAGAACTACGCTGCACCGCTCTTGGAGGGCTCTCAATTACCCCGACTTCTCAAAAAATAGCTGAAAAACTAACAGGGACAAATACCTGTGGTTGCCAAAAGGTAAGTTGTTAAAGTAAAAAAGAAGACCACCATTTCCACAGAATGAGGTTTCTAGACATGCCCTGAATGGGATGAAAAAAACTCGACGGCCCTGAGCGTTTGTCAGGCCAAGAAGCGTTATTCCTAACAGGCTTAGGATTGAGCAGTTCTAATTTTCCGATTCACCGATGCCGTCCTCAACCAAACGAACAAACGAGACATGAATAAACTCGCTCTCCATATTGCTCAAACCCTGAAGGATGCTGGGTTTGTCGCCTATTTTGCTGGAGGTGCCGTGCGTGATCAAATTTTGGGTAAAAAACCGAAAGATTTCGATATTGCTACCTCTGCAACGCCAAAAGAAGTTCAGGCCATTTTCCCAAACTCAGATGCTGTCGGAGCGCACTTCGGAGTCATCATCGTCAAAGGAGAAGGCGAAATGGTGGAGGTCGCCACTTTCCGAACGGACGGATCTTATGTCGATGGTCGCCGACCTGAGTCAGTTTGTTTTTCTTCCCCTGAAGAAGATGCAAAACGTCGTGATTTTACAATCAATGGCCTTTTCCAAGATCCTTTTTCCAATGACATCATCGATTTTGTCGACGGACTGAAAGATCTTAAGGCCAAAACTCTTAGGGCAATTGGAAATCCCCTCGAGCGATTCGAAGAAGACGCCCTCCGATTAATGAGAGCCATTCGCTTTGCCGTCACCACAGATTTTCAGATTCACGAAGATACCTGGAGGGCGATCAAAGATTCGGCACACTTACTGAAAAAAATCTCGCCGGAGCGTATCCGCGACGAATTTTCGAAAATTCTAACATCCCCTAGCCGTGCTCGGGGATTAGACCTGTTAGTTGAATCTGGCCTGATTGCTCAATTTCTTCCCGAAATTCTTGAACTTTGCGGATGCGAACAACCTCCACAGTGGCACCCTGAAGGCGATGTCTACACCCATACGAGAATTGCTCTGTCACTTCTTCAAGACCCTCCACTTGAACTGGCCTTGAGTGTCTTGCTCCACGATATCGGTAAACCTGCGACCTACTCCTGGGACGAAGAAGATCAGCGGATACGATTCAATGGTCATGATAAAGTTGGGGCAAAGATGGCCCAGGAAATCCTTAACCGGCTACGCTATCCAAATCAGGTCATTGAGAATGTCTCCCTAATGGTCTCTCGGCATATGCAATTCATGAATGTGCAACAAATGCGCACCGCTAAGCTAAAACGGTTCATGGCTGCCGAGACCTTCCCGCTTGAGATCGAACTTCATCGAGTCGATTGCGACTCCAGCAATGGTTTCAGAGATAATTATGATTTCCTAAACGAAAAAAAAGAGGAGTTCTCACACCAACCACTGATTCCAAAGCCACTCATCAACGGGAACGACCTGATTCAAGATTTTATGATTCCCTCTGGCCCCGACATCGGCAAAATTCTCAACGCCGTTCAAACCGAGCAACTTGAAGGGCGCCTAAGTGACAAAGAACAAGCGTATCGATACGTAGAGGAACTACTTTCAAAATGAGCCCCATTCCCACCGAACACGACGACCCAATCAATGCAAAAATCCTGTCGGTCTCTGAAGACCTTGTCTCTGGATTTCAACGAGACCCCTTCCAGGTGATCGCAGAGCAGTCCGGCGTTGAACTAGAACTCGTTCTTGAGCGGATCGGAGCAATGCTCGAAGCAGGAGTGATTCGACGCGTTCGACAAACCATGCTGGCCACGAAGCTCGCTCACGGGGCTCTGGTTGCCTGGCGCCTCCCTGAGGAAAAGCTGAACGATGCTTTTGAGTTTATGGCAAAGCACGACCCCTTCTCAGGTCATGTCGTGATCCGCTCGACCGATAGCCAAATTTCAGGATCGGCTTATCGATTATGGACCACCTTGAAGGTTCCCCAAGGGGAATCGCTTGAGGAACACGGGAATGTCCTAAAACGTCTTGTCGGCGCAGATGAGTTTATCCTCATGCCCGCTAACGGAGTGTTCACCCTTGGTGTGGGACACGTTCGACGAAAAGGGCTCGAGCCTGGTGCAAAACTTGACGCCCCTGCCGAAATGATGACGACGACAGTCGTCGATCTCTCTCAAGAGGAATGGGATGTTCTGCTGTCCCTCAAAGAGGAATTAACCCCAGAGGAAGTCGTGCGAAATTGCTGGGATAAACGCGCCAGCATGGCTGGCACCACGCTCGACCGATTCTTTGAGGTTGCGGAGGCCCTAGACAAAAAAAAGGTAATCGGACGATTCTCTACCTTTCTCGAACACGTTAAGCCCTCCGAAACAGGGAAGAGGGTCACACGTTTCAATGGTTTATTCCACTGGGCTGTTCCTAATGGTCGCGAACAAGAAGCTGGAGGAGAAGTAGGCCGACATCACTGCATGACTCATGCCTATTGGCGCGAAGGAGGGCCCAAATTCGGAAACGTCAATATCATGGGGGTTGTCCATGGAACCGAAAAAGAAAAAGTCCTTGAGCATAAAGCTGCGATCGACCGTCACCTCGAATCTATAGGAATTCCCGTTTCTTACACAAACGTCTTTTGGGGAGGCCGCTCTGAAATTAAACCTTCTGAGATTTCACCCAAGGTGTATCGAGAATGGCATGCCAAATATGCATAGGATCCATTCTCATAGCGGAAGTTGAAGAGACTTTGTTAGCTTCATCGTTCAACTGTAATCTGACACCACGTCTCGAATAAGAGATAATCTCTCTTCGCTGGGATAGAGGTTTGCCTCGAAGTGGTTCATGACGAAACCGAAACTCATCTTCCTTTCAGGATCGCACATCCCATAACTCCCTCCAGCTCCTGGATGACCAAAACAAGTCCTTTCCGGACCAAGCCCTAGCATCATACCGAATCCAAAGCTATTTTCGACCTTTTGGATGAGATCCAAACCTTTGATTCGCGGTCGAATTAACTCCTCCCAAAAGTCTTGTCTCAAGACCCAATCGTAGAACTGGGCAAGACCCCTTGCACTTCCAACCCCACCCATCGCAGGAAACCCCTCCTTCCAAGCTTTCGACTGGTTCATCTCACTGACTCCCGACAAACCAGAGGGAGAAGAAAAGGCTAACCGAGTCAATGAATTCTTTGTAAGGAGAGCCTCATAAAATGGTTTTGGTTCCCCCCCTTTCCCTGCCCGAGCAGGAAATAATGGTGCCACCCGGTGATGTTGCGTTTCAGGTAGTCCAATCCAGAAATCAATTCCCTCGGGTTCAGCAATTTCTTCTCTCCAAAAATCACCTAAACTTCTGCCATCAATTCTTCTCATCAGTTCATCAGCAAGAAAGCCGATCGTTCTAGGATGATAACCTTGCTGCCCAACCTTCCACAGAGGCTCTTGTTTTTCGAGTGCTCTGACAACTTCCTCACGGTTCCAAATCGAACAAGTCTCATTCAAACCAGCTAATCCTCCCTGATGAGAAAACATTTCCTCAAAAGTCAAATCCCCCACCCTCAATTCTGGCCACACCCTTCTCACCAACCCCTCTCCTCCAAGACCCGAACGCAGCAAAACCATCCACAGACACACAGCCATAGGACCTTTGGTTGCTGACCAAACTGGAGCCATCGTATCTGCCGTCCAAGAAACAGTATTCTCTCGATCCTGCCATCCCTCATGCAAACCGACAAGTTCTTGGCCTTCTCGAATTGCCACAAATGAATAACCAATCTCCTCCATCATTCGTCCCCGATCTCAAACAATTTTGCGAACTTCGTCGAGACCAACCAACATTTCACATCTTGAACACCATAGATCTTCTGTAGGGCCTCTCGATAGGTGATCATCTGCATCTTGTTCCCCTCGATCAAATCGATTTCGTTTTCAACATCGTCAGTCTTGAAGTCGAAGACCTCAATACGTTCAAGGCTCCCCTGATTCTCAAAGACCGCCATGCGATCGACAACCCCGGTCACCCATCGCCCCCCCAAGATGACTTCAATGCCCTGCTCTCGGTATAATCTTTCCTGACCTGACCTTTCAAAAATTCGATGCAACTCTTCGTTCGCTAAGAGGTCCTCAACTAATTTCCCTGCCCTTGAAAACTCTTGCCGAGGGATTTCGCCTTTTTCTAGCCACTCAATTTTTTCAAGGAGTCGATGCACTTCGATTCCAAGCCTTCGACCTCCACGCGTGTTTTTCTGGCTAGATTCTATATCACTTTCACTTTGAGAAGGAAGATGTCTTGCTCTTTTCGCTCGAGCCTTTTTCAATTTTGGCAACTTCGGGTATTTGGCCAATTCACCTGTGCTAAGTTCGGCTGCCCAACATGGATCGCCAGCACAAAAATCTTTTCCAACGGCCTGTCTAATCAAGTTTCCTGGAGAGGCAAATTCTTCCTTCGCAAGTCTACCTCTCGGTTCCTGTGGTAAAAAAACATAGAGTCCCCTCTTTGCTCGAGTTAACGCGACATACAACAAGCAGAGATTCTCATATTTTTGAATCTCTCCCCAATTTTCCAAACTCTCTCGTAAAACAGGATGCTTTTCACAGGTCCACAAGCCAGGAGGTTGAAGAACCCAGTCTTTACCCAACGCAACTTCAAAGCGGCGACGATCTGGAACCTGATCCCGATCCAAAAATTCAGGGAGAACAACAACATCAAACCCTAAGCCCTTCGATTTGTGAATGGTCATAACCTGAATCGCTGCCGCCCCTGGAGGTTCGGCAATCTTGAGGTCATGTAAAAACGATGCCGCCCCCCGAGGGCATCCATCCCCAGTCACATCAAAGTTGGCCAAAGCTCCTAATAGATCTTCTGCTCTTCGTCGTCCAAACCCGTCAAGCCCTCCCCACACATCGGCAAGCAAATGACTCACTCCCGATGCAAACCCCCATTCTCGAATCTCGCGAAGTAGTCGCTGCCAACGCTCCGGCCACGAATCTCCATAGCGTTCCATGATTCTGCCAACAGGTGACATTTCTAAGATCCCTCGGAAAAACCGATCAGACGGATCTGCTAACCAGCCAATGACTGCGTCAATAACGATTCCGACCGGGTGCTCTTTTCCCGGACTTCGTTCACCGGCCTCAACCACCTCAAAACCCTTCTTTCTCAGCGCTTCAGCGTATCGTTTGACGTCATCACCCCTTCTCAATAACACTCCGCAAGTTAAACTATTAGCACCAATACGTAACCTTTCGATCTCATCAATGACCTCCTGTTGAATTTCACCATCTCTCGAAGAAACGGGATCACATTCAGTCACTTTGGCCTCACCAGAAAGGTCTGGATGAGCCGAAACATGATCTTCCCATTCCCATCTTCGAGCGACTTTGTCACCAAAGAGGCTTCCAATGGTCACCAAATCGCCGCACACCTGATTCACCAATTCCAAAACTGCCGGACAAGAACGATAACTCTTCGACATCGGAGCGATTTTTAACTGCCCGCCACGAGAATACCTCTCCTTCACCTCATCAAACAAACTAACCTCACCCCCACGCCACGCATAGATTCCTTGCTTGCGATCTCCCACAACAAAAAAACTGCCCTCTTCATCAGAAACGGCCTCCTCGATCAATGGTTCCAACGATAGCCACTCAGCACGACTCGTATCTTGAAATTCGTCCAACAACCAATGGTCATATCGACCATCTAGTCGATAATCAACAAGCTCACGACGAACTCTCGCTTCTTCATTCTGACTCCATTCACCCAGGAGGTGCTTGATGTCATCAAAGCTTAATAATCCTTTCTGTCTTAGGCTCCTCTCGTGTTCCTGATCAATAATACCGATGACCTCACCGATGCCCTTGGTTCGCTGAACAGAGCCAGCCAATTCACACCCAATGGCCAATTCGAAGACTCGACAGATCTTGTCCCATTCGTCATCGAGAACCAGAACACTCCTTCCATCCTTCACTTCGATAGGCGCGGCTTCTCCATACTTCTCTAGAACCCTTTTGCCCAAAAGGTTTAGTTTAGGACTAGTGCCAACTCGGTGAGTTTCCCAGCCATCCAACATCTTTGCCCAAGCCTTTGACTTCTTCTCATCCCTCAAGCCCTCAATCATTTCAGTTTTGCGTTTCTCCCATTCAGAAACCTTTGGCAACTGACCAAATTCAACGCCTCCACCAAATGCCTCAAGATTCAGACCAGCTTTCCAAACTCCATGCCAATTTTTTAGAAATTCTTCCAAACCCCTCTGCACTCCGATACCAGCCCTTCCTAAAGCAATTCTACGAAAAGCATGATAAAGGTCAGTTCGATCCTGGACACTCTCTCCCAGGAGATTTTGCAAGATTTCTCTCTGAGCAGTTTGCAGACGCTCACCCTCCAACAACTCAAACGTCCCCCCACTTAGTCCTAATTCAAATGGAAAGCCGCGAACAATTTTGGAAAAGAAACCATCCATTGTCGTCAATTGCATTTTGGGCATGGATCGAACAACTCGCTCCAAAAGCCTTTCAACATCGATCTCTTCTCCAACTGCTTTAAAAATTTCTTCCGCCTCTTTTTCATCAAGCACTCCTCGAGCTAGCTTAACCAAAATTGAATCGGCAAACTCCCCAGCCGCCTTTCTTGTGAAGGTCAGCGCAACCATCTTTTCGGGATCAACCCCCATGACTCCAGCTAAACCAATCATGCGATTCCCAAGCTGATAGGTTTTCCCTGACCCTGCAGAAGCAAGGACCATCAAATTTTTCTCTAGAACCTTCATTGCTCGTTACCTTCCCACACGACTGCGTCAATCAATGGATGGCCACATCCCAAATAGCTAAAATCATCGTAGACAACTCGTTCTTTCGGAGGCCAAAACACACCCTGTTTCAACTGAGAGACGATCCATCTGGCACAATCCCAAGCTGAACTAGCAGTTTTTTCGTTCCAGTCATCCCATAATCTAAGACCAATATCCTCCTTGGTCTCTCCAATTGCAAAATAACCAATTTCGTCTGCCGCTCCGACTTCACCCTCAACTGCTTTCGCATAAATCGGAACCTGTAAGTTCGTCCACACTTGTTCGTTCGGACCAATCACAGGCTCAGCTAAATGACCATCATCTTTTCGAGCCTTTCTTAAATGCTCTGTCACCACATTTTTAGCTTTCGCAGATGTCTTATAATCTAAGACTCGAACCCTTCCTGTATCAGGATGTCGGTCGACCCGGTCGATTTGGCCCCGAACGATCATCCCATCGATCTCTAGCTCAAAATTTCGTTCCACCTCAATAACCTCCCACCCTTCCTCTCGCAGAGCCGCCTGTCGTTCGGCAAACCACCCCAATCTCAATTTTAGCGATTCAACTTGTAAACCAACGCCTAAAGGTAAGTGATCTCCAAAGCGTTCGGTGACAACTTCCTCCATCTTGTTTAACAACCACTCCTCTAGCTCGATCTCATCTGTCCAATTTCGGACGATTTCATCTCTTCCCCATTCTTCAAGAACCTCATGAACAATCGTTCCGAAGTCTCGAGCATTCCATTCCATCCGTTCAGGTTGGCGAGCTTGAAGGCGCATCATTTCGCTCAAATAAAATCGAAACGGACACGCCAAATATTTAGAAAGTCCAGTCACTGAAACTCGATTCTTTGTTAAGCCTCCTCTCGGCACCCATTTCCATTGCTCTTCCATCCGAAAAGACATCCCAGCCTCTCTAGGTCTTACCTCCGCAAACAACAAATCAACACGCCTGGCTAACTCAGCCCCTTTTGCTAACAACAACAACCTTGAGGGCATTAAAACATCTCCCTTACCAGAGACTTTCCCCACCACGATGTCGACACGTCCGTTGTCTTTTCGACGTTCCAACATCGCGTTAAATAAGTAAGTATCTCTAGCTGCGATGGAGCTCTCATGACTCAATGATAAGGTCTTCCGCGCCGATTCGGGCAACCACGAGTCACTTGCTCCACCTGATGGAATACGCCCCTCATTCATACCACAAATCACCAAATGACTCGAAGGGTTGTGAAAAAGCTCCAACCACCCTTCTATGTCCAGAACTCGTTCTTCTTGGATCTTTAGAGGAGACGGATCCAAATCTCCAACCAAAAGATCCAACCAGACAACGACTGGCGCATGAACACCCTCGCTGAAACCTCGCATCCGATGAATCCAATCCCACACCTCAGACTCCTCACCAGGATCGACTACGTTCAGAAATTCCCGCATCACACCAATAAAATCTCCTTTTAGAAATCGCAGCCTCCAATTCTCCAATTGATTCATCACAGCTAACCCCGCTTCGAGGGCTTTAACGGCCCCTTTTGTTTTCGTAAGCCTCTTAATGTCGTTAAGATCCTGGGCTAAATAGTCATCCCTCAATTGACACAACATTTCCACCTTCCAACCATGATATCCTCCGATAAGAGTCTCTCCCTCTAAAAACCCCAGCACATCAATGGCCTCTGCGATCTGATTCTTTCCCAGAAATCGACGCCATGCCGACAAAAATCCCTTCATTGAAGAAGGCACAACTTCGCCAGGATCGCTCACCAACCAGCCAGATCTCTCAAAAGTTCTAACTAGCTCTGGGGCGATTTCCTCATCACCGGTTCCGACCGCAACCTCATTCGAATCAAATCCCCCCTCAGAGACCTTCCTGACAACCTCCTCGGCCTGCGCCCCTGCATCCAAGACTAAGTGAACACTCCCGACTTTGGGCCAGCCGATCTCAGTATTCAACCATGCCTCTTCTGGTCTTCCCCATTGATCAACCTGATGAGGATCTGGGACGAACACCTCAACCGGAAGGTCGCTTTTTTCAAGAAAGTCTGTCACGACGATTGGGAGATCAAAAACACCAGAGACAACGACTCGGGTTATATTTTTAAATTGATGGAAACCACCGCGAGCAATAACGGAACTACGGCTTTCAAGCCCCCAATTCCTGAGAACCTTTTCGACTCTCCCTTCCAAGCGGGCCAATTGTTTCCAACGGTCTCGCTCCAAGGTGGAAATCTTATTTGCAGCGTCAGAGATCATCCACCCTCCCTCTTGGAGAGTCCTCCTGACCCCCTCAAAATTTCGTGCCATGCCCAAGGACCATCCCACCCCGTCAGTGTTAGGCTTCACCGGAAATAATGACTCAAACTCGTCCCACTGTTCAATTGCCTCAAGAACCTTCACCCAAGCTAAAAGTTCTGCCGTTTTTGGTGCTGCACCTTCCACCTCCAATAACGATCCTCCGGTAAATATTTTTGGGGCCAAAACCCCTCCAGTTTCAGCCATTTCCAGTCGTAACCGACGACCACTTTGAGCAGTAGGAACCAGGACTAAACACTCACTTAAACAACCCTCCAGAGAAAGTAATTCCTCAAGACCAAAAACCCCACTATTTTGAACAACTCTCAATCGTGGAGCCATTCCCAAACATCCCTAACCACTTTAAAAAAACCAATCCAATTCTTAATTTTCAACCGGAGCCCATTTCGAAACCGATCGATCAAACACGACAAAATCTGTAAACTTGCCCTTATAAACCCAACCGTTTTTTACAAAAGCCAATTTTTTTGGATTCTGTAATGATTTCTCCGCTATGAAAAAACTACTATTACTAATCGCCGCAGCAGTTCCATTTGCTTTCACTTCTTGCGACGTGAAGGTCACTGAAGCCGACTCCCACGCTAAGGTCAGCCAAGATGTCACTGCCTACATGGAATCTTCATTTAAGAAAATGATGGCGCTTGAATCCGCTGATTCCATCAAAGAATTCGAAGAGTCTCTGCCGGATCAGCTCGCTAAACTGAAGGATATCCGTAATCGTCTCAATAACCTTGAAGCACCGAGCGAAGAGGAAAAAAAGGCATTCAAAACAGCTTTAGAGGCGAAAGAAAAAGCTCTCATGGAAGGTGCTGGGGAAAACGGCATGAAGATGATGGGGATAATGATGAAGCTCGCCGAAAATAAGGACCTGAAGATGATTGAAACCGTCATGGAAGAAATCTCCCTCAAATATGTGATCGAAAAGAACAAAGCCGATGAAAACGCGATCGATCTCGAAGCCCTAAAAGGTCTAATGGAAGCGAAATAAAGGTCAAAAAATAACTCGTAACCATGAGCGACCAGGATAACTGGTCGCTCATTTTTTGATCTGAAAAGAGTGGGCCAATCACTCTGTATTCATTGCATGGACTTAAAACGGCGTTCCTTTTTGGCTTCGACTTCATCAGCACTTCTTTCAGCTCTTGCAGCTCCCAATCTGAGCGCCAAGCCCAAGAAGAACGGATCGGCCTTCCTATTCCTCGAAGCAGAGTCTTTTTCTGACTATGGAGGGTGGGCGCTTGACCAACAATCAATGGATCAAATGGGATCCCCATACCTCCTGGCCCATGGATTGGGACGCCCTGTCAAAGATGCAACGTCCAAAGTCACCTTCGCTCAAACAGGAAAATATAAGGTTTGGGTTCGCACGAAAGATTGGGTGGCTCCATGGAAAGCCGAAGGAGCACCAGGCAAGTTTCAAATCCTCATCAACAATAAACCACACCCCGAAATTTTTGGAACGAAAGGTGACAAGTGGCACTGGCATGATGGCGGGATTGTCGAAATCACCTCACCCGAAACGACAATTTCTTTGCGAGACCTCACCGGCTTTGAGGGTCGATGTGAAGCAATCCTATTCGCAAAAGATCACGAATTTGCTCCATCCAATGACCCAGAAACTCTCCGCAAATTTAGACGGAAATTACTGGGGCTTCCCCACAAACCTTCTGATGGCGGAACCTATGATTTTGTTGTCATCGGAGGTGGAATCGCAGGAACTTGCGCCGCGCTCTCTGCAGCCAGACAAGGATTGAAAACAGTTCTAGTCCAGGATCGACCCGTTCTCGGTGGGAACGGATCTTCTGAGGTCAGAGTCTGGCCCGAAGGACACACTGAACAAGAGCCCTTCCCACAGGTAGGAAATATCGTAAAGGAAATCCTCCCCGACATCACCCGCA